>JBOHMF010000053.1:0-14190 GCA_050730055.1 Allostellaceae bacterium | reverse complement strand
CGCCCCCGGCGGGGCCGCGGCGACGAGCGCGCGCGGCACCAGCGAGCCGGCATAAAGACAGACCGGACAACGCTCGACGAGGCGCAATCCGCGCACCGTGATCAGATCGGCCGCTCCCGGCCCGGCTCCGATGAAATGAATGGTCACGAGGTTTCCCGGTCGAGATAACCGCGCGGCGTATAGAGAAAGCGCGGATCGGCGGTGAGCCGGCGGGTGCGGCGGCTGCCGACCAGCACGATCGTCAGCATGTCGATCGCTGCCGTGCCGAGATCGCAAAGCGCGATCGTGCGCACCACTTCGCCGGCGCGGCCGAGGTTGCGGGCGAGAACAACGGGAGTGGCGGGCGGACGGTGGCGCAACAGAATCTCTGTCGCCTCGTCCAGCAGGGCCGCACGCCGCGCCGAACGCGGGTTGTAAAGCGCGACGACAAAATCGGCGGCGGCAGCGGCCTCAAGCCGGGCGCGGATCGCCGCGGCCGGGGTCAGGAGATCGGACAGCGAGATCGCACAGAAATCATGACCGAGCGGTGCGCCGGCGCGGGCCGCCGCGGCCTGCAAGGCCGAGACCCCCGGGCAGACGCGCAGCGCCACCGCCGCCCATTGCGGCTTTGACGCGCGGTCGATTAGCTCAAAGGCGAGGGCGGCCATGCCGTAGATGCCGGCATCGCCCGACGAGACCAGCGCCACATCGCGGCCTCTGGCGGCCAGATCGAGGGCAAGGCGGACCCGCTCTTCTTCCGCTCCGATCGCGCTGCGATGCGCGGTCTTGCCGGTGATCAGAGGTCCCAGCAGATCGAGATAGCGGCCATACCCGACGATATCGCCCGCCGCAGCCAGGGCGTTGCTCACTTCCGGGGTGCGCCACAGGGGGTCGCCCGGCCCGATCCCGACGATGGCGAGAGAGCCGCGCGCCCGCCCGATCGTCGCAGCTGCGATCGGCCGAATGGCTTGCGCCACCGCGCAAGTCGCGCGGGCACTGCGGCGTTTTGGCACGACCAGCGCACCCTCCGCCCCGGCGGCGGCAAGCGCGGCGCCTTCCGCCACCCCCCAGCAGCCGGTCGCCTGAAAGACTGCCCCCGAGCGCTGGCTCAGGCGCGGCGTCTCGGCCAGAAGCCGCGCCGCCGGGAAGAAGCGGGCCGGCACGCCAAGGCTCTCCGCGAGCGCGTGGATGCCAGGTTCGGCGAGCTTCAACTCGATCGAGACGACCACGGCGACCGCCGCCGCCGCGAGACCGGCCTCGGCCAGCGTCGCCCGGGCCAGCGCGCTGATCTCCTCCGCGGGGCAACCGCGCGCGCAGCCGAGGCCGAGCGCCAGCACCGGCGGATGAAAAACGAGCGTATCAGGATCGGGCGGGACCGCGCGATCGGTCACCAGGACGCGTTTTTTCCCGCGTTCATCCCAGGCGATGCCGACGGTGCGCAGCCACTCGCCGCCGCCCGCCTCCTCAACCAGCGCCACCCGCTCGCCATTGAGGAGGGCCGCCACGATAGCCTTGGCCCGCTCGGGATCGGCGACCCGCCAACCCGGCGGCGGCTCGTCAAGCGCGAGGCCGAGGCGCAGATCGCCCGCCGTGGTGATCGCGGCAACGCCGCCGGTCAACGCGGCAATTGCGCGGGCGAGGCGGTTGGCGCCGTGGTGCCCGCCCAGGAGCGGCACCGCCGCCGAGCCGTCCTCGGCGACCGCCACCAGCGGCGGCTCGGCAGTCTTATCGGCAAGGAGCGGAGCCACCGCGCGGATCAGGATGCCGCTGGCGCCGATCCCGACGATCGGCCGCCCCGCTAGAAACAGCGCGGCGAGGTGCGGCACGGCGCGATCGTAAGTCTCATCCCAATCGCCGGGGTGGGCGCGCGGCCCGTGCAGCAGAGCGCCGGGCAGCGCCGCCCGCAGGCGCCGGCCGAGCGCGGCGCCTGAGCGGCCAAAGGCAACGATCGCACATCCCTGCGGCAGGTCTTTCATGGGGCGGCTGTCCTCGCCAGGAGGCGGCATAGTGTCGAATGACGGCCATTTCGAGCAAGCCGCGGCTTGCCGCGCGCCGGCGCGCGTGTTCTTTTACGCCTTGCCATCGATCGTCCGGCGGGGGGCCGTGACCATGCGATCCTTTCTGCGCAGGCTGGCACTCGCAAGCGCATTCACCCTCGTTCCCCTTGCGGCGCAAGCCGCAGCGTCCAATACAGCGCCGATCCCGCCCGCTGCCGCGGCGGCGCCGTCACCCGCGAGACCCGCGGCGCCGATCCGGGTGGGCCGTATCAGCCTCGTTTCCGGCAAGGTGGAATTTCGCGCCGCGGGCGCTGCGGGCTGGATCGCCGCCGTGCCAAACCTGCCGATCGCCGCGGGCGAAGCCCTGCGCACCGACCCGGATGCGCGCGCCGTCATCGCGATCGGCCCGCAGACTCTCGATCTCGCGCCAGGCAGCGAAATGGATGTCGCCGGGCTGGACCGGGATCACATCGCGCTGACCTTGCCGCACGGGCGTCTTCGCCTGCACCTGCGCCAGTTCGGCGCGGGCGAGAGCGTCGCGCTCGCCGTTTCGCGCGGCAGCGTGAGCCTATTGGTGCCCGGCGAATACGATATCGATTCGGGCGATCAGACCCGGCCGGCGCGGGTCGCGGTGTTCTCGGGCCGGGCAAAGGTCTCCGGCGACAACACGACGATCGCGGCCGGCGAGACGGCCACTCTCAGCGGCATCAAGCCGGTCGCGGCGACGGTTGCGCGCATGGCCGCGGTCGATGATTTCGACGCCTGGGCGCGGGCGCAGGACTATCAACAGGCAAAACTCGCCGCTCCCTATTTCATCTCGCCCGAGATGACCGGCTATGCCGCTCTCGACAGTCATGGCAAATGGGAGAGCAGCGCCGAGTATGGTCCGGTCTGGTATCCCCTTGGGCTGCCGGCGAACTGGGCGCCATACCGCTATGGCCACTGGCAGCGGATCGCGCCCTGGGGCTGGGCCTGGATCGACGATCAGCCCTGGGGCTTTGCACCGTCCCACTACGGCCGCTGGGCGATGATCGACAAGCGCTGGGCCTGGGTCCCCGGCGAATTTGTCGCGCATCCCGCCTATGCGCCGGCCGCCGTCGCCTTTCTCGGCACACCGGGTGTCGGATTGAGCGTCGCGGACAGTTCGGTCCCGGCGATCGGCTGGTTTCCGCTGGCGCCCGGGGAAGTCTACTGGCCGAGCTACGCGCGCAACCTGGACACCGTGCGTGCGCTCAACCAAGGCGATGTCGCCGATCCCGCGGCGATCGCGCTGAACCCGGACGGCACCCCGCCGGTCACGGTGGTCACCGACCACTTCGCCAATCGCCAGATGGCGAGCGTGGTGCCGCGGCCGGACTTTGTTGCCGGACACCCGGTCGCTCCGGCCCTGCTGCAATTGCCGCCCGAGCGGCTCGCCAATGTGCCGGTGATCATGGGGTCACCGCGCCTCGGCCCGGCGGCCTTGCCGCGGCCGGCCGTGGCGGTGGCGCGCGCCGCCCCCGCGAAGCCGGCAAAGCGCAAGGCGGAAACGGTTGCGGCGCGCCGCGAGGCAGAAAAGCCGAGCCATGCCGCAGCCCGGCGGATCGTCAGGGCGAGGCCGGCGTTCCGGCATGAGCGGCGCGTGCGCGTCGCCCATTTGCGCGCTCCAGCCTATGCCGGCCGCACACTGCGCGAGCGCCACTTTGTCGCCTATCATCCGGAGCGCGCCGTGCGCCGCATCCACCGCCGTTGAGCCCGACGCCATGATCGATTTCCGCAGCGACAACACCGGCCGCGCCGCGCCCGAACTGATCGAGGCAATCCGGCGGGCCAACGAAGGCACCGCTCTCGGCTATGGCGCCGACGCCTGGACGGCAGCCTTGCAGACGCGCTTTTCCGAATTGTTCGAGACCGCGGTGCGGGTTTTTCCGGTGGCCACCGGAACGGCGGCGAACGCCCTTTCGCTCGCCACGGCGTGCCCGCCCTGGGGTCTCGTCTATTGCAGCGAGGCGGCGCACATCAATACCGCCGAAGCCAACGCCGCCGGCTTTTTTGGCGGCGGGCTGAAGCTTGTCCCGGTCAATGGCGAGCACGGCAAGATCGCGGCCGACCGGCTCGCCGAAAGACTTGCCGAGATCACGCCCGGGCAGCTTCATCGCGGCCAGCCGGCGGCGGTCAATCTGACCCAGGCGAGCGATCTCGGCGCGGTCTATACGCAGGACGAGATCCGGGCGGTCGCCGAGGTCGCCAAGCGGCGCGGTCTCAGGGTGCATATGGACGGGGCGCGCTTCTCCAACGCGCTGGCGCGGCTCGGCGGCAGCCCGGCCGCGCTCAGTTGGCGCGCCGGGGTCGAGATCATGTCCTTTGGCGCGACCAAGAACGGCGGCGCGTTGTGCGATGCGATCGTCGTCTTTGCCCCCGATCTCGCCGATCCGCTCGCCTATCACCTGCGCCGCGCCGGCCAGGTGTGGTCAAAGATGCGTTTTGCCTCGGCCCAGCTTCTCGCCTATGTCGAGAACGACCTGTGGCTCGACATGGCGCGGGCGGCGAACCGGGTCGCCGCCCACATCGCCGCCGGGATCGCCGACATCCGCGGGCTGTCATTGCGCGCGCCGGTCGAGGCCAACGAGGTTTTTCTTGATCTGCCGGGCGCGGTGATGGATGCGCTCGAACGCGACGGCTTTCTGTTCTACCGGCGCAGTGTCTCTCTTGCGCGCTTTGTCTGCCGTTTTGACCTGCCGCTCGCCGAGGCCGACGCGCTGGTCGATGCCCTGCGGCGGCATCTCGGCGCCTCGGCCTAGATCGTAACTACTCCGCCGCGCGTACCTGGCTGTCCGCTTCGGGCGACATGCCAAGCGCACGCTTGTAGAGTTCGAGAAGGCTCTCCTCCTCGTCGAGCTTGTCCTTGTCCATTCTGCGGATCTTGATGATCTGGCGGATGATCTTTGGCTCAAAGCCGCTGCCCCTGGCCTGGGCGTAAATCTCCTTGATGTCCTCGCTCAGCGCGCGTTTTTCCTCGTCGAGGCGCTCGATCCGTTCGACAAAGGATTTGAGCGCCTCGCCAGCAATTCCCCCAACCTCGGGCATGATCCCCTCTTCCCCTCAGCACCCCCCGGCTCGCACCGGCAGGGGCGGCGGGGACGATAACGACCGCCCTCCGCCGGCGCAAGGCGAGGCGGCGCGGTCCTCAATGCTGCGCCTGCTGGGCAGCAAAGGCGGCCTTCTGCTCGGGGCTGGCTTCCTTCTGGTATTTCGCCCGCCATTCGTCATAGGGGATGCCATAGACGATCTCGCGCGCCTGCGGGTCGGACAGCGGCAGACCGCGCTCCTCGGCCTCGGCGCGATACCATTTTGACAGGCAGTTGCGGCAGAAGCCGGCCAGGTTCATCAGGTCGATGTTCTGCACATCGGTACGCTCGCGCAGATGCGCGACGAGCCGGCGGAAGGTCGCGGCCTCGAGCTCGATTCGGGTCTTGTCGTCCATTGCACTCTCCTTACTCACCATCGCCACCCGGTTTCCTATGTGGCGGTGCGGCAGGCTTTTGCCAGCCCACGCCGCACCTCTCACCGCACTCCGAGGATCGATCCCGTCACCGAGCGCGGGTCGCGGTGCGGCCAGCGGCCGCTTTCGACCTGGTGAAAAAAGTCGTCGCAGCTCTGGTTGAACAGGGCCGGTTCTTCGAGGTTGAGGGCGTGCCCGGTATTGGGAAAGACGATGAGCGCCGCGGCGGGGATTGTCCGCTTCATCAGGATGCCGGGTTCGAGGCAGGGATCGTCCTCGTCGCCGGTCATGATCAGTGTCGGCACGTCGAGCCGGTGCATCGGTTCGACCAGTTCCCACAAGGAGGGCCGGCGCGCCTGCACGCCACGCATCGTCCGACCTGAACCCGGGGTCGAGTGCTCGGCAAGGCGGGCGGCAAACTCGGCCCAGCCGCGCGGGTCCTTGTTCTGGTACTGCACGCGGGTCGGCCCGATGCCATAGACCTTGGCGGTTTCCATCATTCCGGTGTTCTCGATCAAGGCCGCGGTGCGGGCGGTCTCGTCAAGAAACTGCTGCCGCTTGCCCGGCTCGGCGCCGTAGCCGCAGCCGGCGACGACGAGCGACAACGCGCGCTCGGGATAGGCGAGGCCGAAATGGAGGGTGGCAAAGCCGCCCATCGAAAGGCCGACGATGTGCGCCTTGGCAATCTTGAGGGCGTCGAGCACCGCGCGGATATCGTCGCGCGCCCGTTCCTGCGAGTAGCGGGCGCCGTCCTCCGGCACGTCGGAGGGCGGATAGCCGCGGGCGTTGTAGGCGACGCACCGGTAGCGCCGCGCGAAGTACCGGATCTGCGGCTCAAAACCGCGAATGTCGTCGGCGAACTCGTGGACAAGGACGATCGGCGTTCCCGTGCCGGTCTCCTCGTAATAAAGCCGCACGCCGTCGTCGGTCGAAAGCAGGGGCATCGCCGTTTCTCCTTATCAGCCGGGCGCAGGCGCCCGATTGTGCCGTTGCGCCTCGTGCGCTTCGAGCGCGCAGAGGGCCGCGCGCAGGACCGGGACCGCAATCCCGTGCCGTTCGGCGCGGCGCACCAGATCGCCGATCGTGTGCTCGCCTTCGGTCGGTCGGCCCGCTTCGAGATCGACGAGGATCGAAGGACGATAGGGCGATCCGGCGCGGGCATAAACCCCGCGCACCAGATCGCCGACCGCGGGCGGCGGCGGATAGCCCTCGGCCACGGTGACGCGGACGCACTCCTCGGCGGCCGCGGCGACAAACGCCGCGCCGTGGGCGCTTGCCGCGACCGCGCCGGCGCTCGCCCGCGTCACCGTTGCGACCGCCGCGATCGCGGCAAAGGCGGCAAACTTTTCCCACATCTCGGCGAGGACGTGCGTGCTGGCTGTGCTCGCTATCCCGCCCGTTTCGAGCGCCTCCGCGATCGCCGCGCAGCGCGCCGAAGCCCGCCCGTCGAGTTCGCCCAATGCGGTGCGGCTGGGAAGTTCGGCAAAGCGGGTGATCTCGCCCGCAGGTGAGAGATGGGCGTTCACCGTCGTCATCCCACCGAGCACGCGCTCCGCGCCAAAGCGCTCGCAGAGCCGCGCGATATGGGCGACCCCGTTCAGGACCGGCAGGACGGCGCTATTTTCTCCCAGAGCCGGAGCGAGATCGACGAGCGCGCTATCGAGATCATAGGCTTTGCAGGCGAGGAGGACGACATCGTAAGGCCCGTCGAGCGCGCCGGCGGAGAGCGTCCTGACCCGGTGCTGGATCACGCGCCCGGGAATTTCCCCTGGGGTTTTGACGACGAGACCGTCGCGCGCCAACTGCTCAGCGCGGCGCGCGCGCACCAGAAAACCGACCTCGGCGCCGCCCTCCATGAGCGCAGCGCCAAAGACCCCGCCGAGACCGCCGGCGCCGAGCACCAGAAACCGCATCTCCGCCTCCGTCCCGGCGGCCGTGACCGAGAGCGGGCATCCTAGGAGGGATCGCGGTGCCGGGGCAAGCGGCGCCGGGCCAAAGCAAGTCAACGGGCGCGCCGACAGATCCGCGCCTTCAGAACGACCCGGCGTTGCAGAAATGCCAGGTGCCGCCGTCCATCGCATAGAGGGCGGCCAGACGCTCCTTGCCGGAATGGGCGATCAGCACCCGGAAATGCTGGCCGGTGCAGGCGGATTGCGCGGCGCCCGGCGCCGGCAGCTTCTTCGCGGCGGCGCACTGGGCGACGGTCTGCGGCAGGGCGCCGGAAGAGGTCGCAACGCGCTTGCCATTGGCGACGACATAATAATCGGAAGGCTGTCCCCCCTTGATCGTCGCGCGCAGGATGAGCGTCACAAAGCGCGATTTGTAAAGGCCGGCCTGCTGCTCGCCGTCGCTGGCGCCCGAGGGCAACGCGCGGTACGAGATGGCGGCGCAGGAGGGCGGTCCCTTGGCCGCCGTCCGGTGCGCGGCCTTGTGGTGCACCGTCCGGTGGGCGATGCCCTCGTGCCGCGGCGCCTTATGTGCCGGCGCGGCGAGGGCGGACAGCGCACAGAAGGCGAACGCCAAGCCGATGCCGAACCCGATCGTGGTCCTCATCCTGATCTCCCCTGGGAAGCGGATCGGGATATCCGCCGGGGACCGCTTATAGCCGTGCCGTTCGCGCAACAGTAGGGCTTGGCCGATGCCGCTTCCGCCTTTCCCGCGCTGGCTGCCAACCCCGCTTGCCGCCGCCGTTTTTCTTGCGCCGTGCGGTCCGGCGGCGGGGCGCGACGCCGCTCCCGCGCCGGTCTTTGCGATCACTGCCGCGGCCGGCGTCACGCTCGATTCGGATGCCCTGCAATAGAAGGGAATCGCGAAAGCCGCACCCGTCAGATGCAATACGTGCGAATCGGGGCAAAACCATTAAAGCCGACCGAGGCATAGCTGGCGGTATAGGCGCCCGCCGCCAGGATCTCGACCTTGTCGCCGATTTCGAGACCGAGCGGCAGCCGGTAGTCGGCGCGCTCATAGAGAATATCGGCGCTGTCGCAGGTCGGCCCGGCGAGGATCACCGGCCCCACCGCGCCGCCGCGGCCCGGTGTGGCGATGCGGTACTTGATGCTCTCGTCCATCGTCTCGGCCAGCCCGTTAAACTTGCCGACATCGAGATAGACCCAGCGGCGCTCGTCGCCGTCGCCTTTGCGGGCGATCAGCACGACCTCGCTCTGGATGACGCCGGCATCGCCAACCAGCGAGCGGCCCGGCTCGATGATGATCTCCGGCAGATCATTGCCAAAATGCCGGGTGATCGCGCCCATCACCGCCTGCGTATATTGCTCGGTCGCCGGCACTGCGCCGCGATAGCGCGCCGGGAAGCCGCCGCCCAGATTGACCATGCGCAGGGTGATGTCGGCCTCGGCCAGGAGCGAGAAGACCCGCGCCGCGGTTTGCACCGCGCCGTCCCATTGGCCGGTGTTGGTCTGCTGCGAGCCGACATGAAACGAGACCCCATAGGGGTCGAGACCGCGCGCGCGGGCGGCCTGCAGCAATTCGACCGCCATCTCCGGGACGCAGCCGAACTTGCGCGAGAGCGGCCACTCGGCGCCCTCGCACGGCACCAGGATGCGGCAGAAGACGCGCGCCCCCGGCGCCGCCCGCGCCAGCTTTTCCAGTTCGCCGATGCTGTCGAGCGCATAGAGCCGCACACCGGCCTCGAAAGCAAAGGCGATGTCGCGTTCCTTCTTGATCGTGTTGCCAAAGGAGAGCCGATCGGGGGCGATTCCGCTGGCGAGGCACAACTCGACCTCGGCGCGGCTCGCCACGTCAAAATTGGCGTCCTTCCGCGCCAGCATGGCGACGATCTCGGGCGCCGGGTTGGCCTTGACCGCGTAATAGATGCGGGCGAGCGGCAGGTGCCGGCGGAGCCGGCCGTATGCCTCGGCAATCGTGTTGAGATCGACGACGAGGCAGGGAGTCTCGGGCGAAGTTTCGGCAAGAAAGCGCGCGATCCTCTCGGTCATGCCGCATGATGTCCTTCGATCCGGGTAGGCGCGGGGAGCCGCCGCAAGACAGGGCCGCGCCCGCGTCGCAAGGGCACAGCCGCGCTCGCTGCGGCGGCAGCGAATCATCAAGCCGGCTGGGCCTCAAGGCTGCGCCGGTCTCTCTCGGTTCAGCGTAAACTGCTCGGATCGGTGACGCGATTGCCCCGGCCGCGCTGACGCGTGCCGCGCAGGATGTCGTCGAGCGAGGGCACCGGGACCCTCATTCGGGCAGCGACCATGCCGACCTCCCTCTCGCAGCCGGCCGTGCGGCCGGACCGCCAAAAAGGACGCCTTCCGTCGTTGCATAACCACGATGGGCCATAGGCACGTGCGAGTGCGTCACGGCCCTAGATACGCACCCGCGCCGCAAAGGCAAGGGGAAATTCGTCGCCAACCCGGCGCCGCGCGGGGTTGCGCCCGGGGCGGGGGAATGCGAGCCTGATCGGCCCGGCGCCGCTTTCAAGGAGCCGTGCGCAGTTCGATGGTGCCAAGGCGCTTCCCCGTCGCCAGATTGATGACGACAATCTCCTGGTCGCCCTGCGGCAAGGCCAGATCGACCACCAGCCGATCCGCCGCTATCGCCATCGCCGCGACCCGCGCGCCGCGCGGAATTGCGATCGGCGCGGCATAGGGGCGGGCGACCGCGGCGGGAGCGGCGGGATGCTCAAAGCGGCCGATGATGACGGCGATCAGAACGATGGTGCCTGTAACGATCATGACCCCCATGACGATCGCCACGATCATCACACCGCGCATCGCGTCAAACTCCGCGCGGGGCAGAACATGACGGGCGAACCCGGCGCGAGCGCACGCGTCGAGGCTGGCGCGGACGAGGCCGGGCTGCGCCTCGACCGCCTCTTGGCCCAACACCTCCCGTCATTGTCGCGCACGCGCCTGAAAGGTCTCATCGAGGAGGGTCGGGTGAGCCTCGCCGGCGCCGGACTGCGCGACCCCTCGTTCCGGGTCCGGCCAGGCCAGCAGTTCACCCTCGCTCTTCCCCAACCCGAACCCGCCACGCCTGTCGCGCAACCCATCCCCCTCGCCATCCGCTTTGAGGATGCACATCTGATCGTTCTCGACAAGCCCGTCGGCATGGTTGTCCACCCCGCCCCGGGCAACCCCGACCGCACCCTGGTCAACGCCCTCATCGCTCATTGCGGGGACAGCCTCCTGGGGATCGGCGGGGTGCGCCGGCCCGGCATCGTCCATCGTCTCGACAAGGACACCAGCGGCCTCCTTGTCGTCGCCAAGACCGAGAGCGCCCATCAGGCGCTGGCGCGCGACTTCGCCCTGCGGCGGATCGAGCGCGCCTATGCCGCGTTTGTCTGGGGCGTGCCGATCCCCTCCGCCGGCGAGATCGCCGGCAACATCGGCCGCAGCCCCTGGAACCGCAAAAAAATGACCGTTCTGGGCGAGGGCAAAGGCAAGCCCGCGCTGACCCGCTATCGCATGATGCGCGCCTATCGGACCGAGGCGGCGTGGCTCGACTGCCGGCTCGCCACTGGCCGCACCCACCAGATCCGCGTGCATCTGGCGCATCGCGGTCATCCGCTGATCGGTGACCCTCTTTACGGCGCGCGCGCCGGCCGCGCGCGGGCGCACCCCGGGCCGATTGGCGCGGCGATTGCCGCCCTTCCGCGACAGGCTTTGCACGCCCGGCTCCTGGGTTTTGATCATCCCGCCGGCGGCGGGCATCTGGTGTTTGAGAGCCCGCTGCCAGATGATCTCGTGGAGCTGAAAAATTTTTTAGAGCGACTTTAAACTGGACAAAACCCGACTATCTTAGTAGGGTATCCGAGAGCCGGCGCCCTGGGGCGGGGACGCCGGCCTCTTTTCGTCTCCGCGTGCCGGAGAACGGGACTTCAAGACGCCCGGGATCGTTAACAGGAACAGGTTGGGGTAAGGATTTTCGATGGCCACTCTTTCGGTGCCGGTTTCAGCAGAGGGAAACCTGACGCGGTATCTCCAGGAGATCCGCAAGTTCCCGATGCTCCAGCCGGAAGAAGAGTACATGCTCGCCAAGCGCTGGAAGGAGCACGAGGACCCCGAGGCGGCGCACCGTCTCGTCACCAGCCATCTGCGTCTGGTGGCCAAGATCGCGATGGGCTACCGCGGCTATGGCTTGCCGCTCTCGGAACTGATCTCCGAGGGCAATGTCGGGATGATGCAGGCGGTCAAGCGCTTTGACCCGGATCGCGGTTTCCGCTTGGCGACCTATGCGATGTGGTGGATTCGCGCGGCGATCCAGGAATACATCCTGCACTCGTGGTCGCTGGTCAAAATGGGCACCACGGCGGCGCAGAAAAAGCTTTTCTTTAATTTGCGCAAGCTGAAGGGCCAGTTGCAGGCGATCGAGGAAGGCGATCTGTCGCCTGAAAACGTGCAGAAGATCGCCAACGAACTCGATGTGCCCGAGGCCGATGTCATCAGCATGAACCGGCGGCTGGCGAGCCCCGACCATTCGCTGAACGCGCCCTTGCGCAGCGACAGCGAGGGCGAATGGCAGGACTGGCTGGTCGATGAGAGCGAGAGCCAGGAAACCCAGCTCGGCGAGCGTCAGGAACTGGGGCTGCGGCGCGACCTCCTGGAAAAGGCGATGACGCATCTGAACGACCGCGAGCGCCACATTCTGGCGGAGCGGCGGCTGCGCGACAATCCCACGACTCTCGAAGACCTGTCGCAGCACTACGGCATCTCGCGCGAGCGGGTGCGGCAGATCGAGGTGCGCGCCTTTGAGAAGCTGCAAAAGGCGATCAAGACCGCCGCCGTTGAGCGCCGCCTCGTCACCCACTGAGCCCGCCTTTTCCCGGCAGGGGCGGCGGTCGCCGGCGATGCCTTGCGGGGTCACCGGATCGTTGAACAGCACATCGCCGCCACTGACCTGAATATCGGCAAACCCGGGCGCTAGCCAGATCCCCTCCGGCGGGAACCGGACTGGGATACCTGGCGGCAATCCCGCCGCGAGAGAAGCGCCGCGATCCGACCCTCCTCGATGACGACGGCCGCATCCCGGCGTACCTCCACACCGTCAAAGGCGGTCTCGGCCGCGGCCGCGTGCCATCGGTCCTGCTCATCGGGCGGGTCCGATTTTTTTCAGACGGCAATGCCGAACAAAAGCCCCGAATCGGTCATACTTTCACCTCCCTTGCATATTTTCTGTCAAGTGTCGTGAAAGAGGCACGCATTTTGGTCTATATATGTGGCGCAGGCACCACAGTGCCGGGCAGAGGAGGGCGGCAATGAAGGAAACCGAGCGCCCGAGCCCGCGCTATTCCGGGATTGATCTGTGGGACCCGTCCGACATTCTCGAAGCGATGATCGAGGGGCAGTTTGCCGCCGTCGCCGCCGTCCAGACCGCCCGCCCGGCGATCGAGCGCGCCGCGCTGGCGATCGAGAGCCGTCTCAGGGACGGCGGACGGCTGGCCTATGCCGGCGCCGGCACTTCGGGGCGGCTGGCGGTGCAGGACGGGGCCGAGCTGATGCCGACTTTCAGTTGGCCGCGGGAACGCCTCATTCTGCTGATTGCCGGCGGCCAGGAAGCGCTTCTGCACTCGGTCGAGGGCGCCGAGGACGAAACCGAGGAAGCAGCAACGCTGGTCCGGCACCATCGCATCGACGCACGGGACGCGCTGATCGCGGTCGCGGCCAGCGGCAGCACGCCGTTCACCCTTTGCTGTCTGCGCGAGGCCCGGCGGTGCGGCGCGCTGACCATCGGCATCGCCAACAATCATGGCACGCCGCTCCTGGTCGAGGCCGACCATCCGATCGCGCTCGACACCGGCGCCGAACCGATCGCCGGCTCGACCCGCATGAAGGCCGGCACCGCCCAGCGTGTCGCCCTCACCCTGTTGTCGTCCCTGGTGATGGTTCTTTCCGGCCGGGTCTATCGCGGGCTGATGGTCGATTTGCAGGCGGTCAACGAGAAGCTGGTGCGGCGCAGCGAGAACATTCTCCTGCATCTTTCCGGTTGCGACCGCGAGAGGGTGCGCCAGGCGCTCGTCCGCGCCGGCGGCAATCTCAAACTGGCGCTGCTGCTGCTCGAAGGCTGCGGTCTCGACGAGGCGCGCGAGATCCTCGATCACACCGGCGGCCGGCTTGGCGCCGCCAAGGCGCTCTTTGAGACCCGCCGTTCCCCGCGCGGCCGCAGGCAGGAGATCGGCAGCTTTCCCGCCGAATAGCGGATCAGGGCGCGCGGAACAGGCGGCCGCCGCAGATCGGCCGCGGCGCGCCGGTCGTTGTCGGCAGCGACAACGGCAGCCCTCTCGCCGAGCGCACGGCAAGATAGGCAAAAGCCTGCGCTTCGAGCGCGTCGCCGTCCCAACCGATCGCTTCGACCGGCCGCACCGTGGCGGCGAGCCGGCGCGCGAGCGCATCCATCAAGGCGGGATTGCGCCGTCCGCCGCCGCAGACGAGCCACTCCCGCGGCGGCGCCGGCAGATGGCGCAGGGAGGCGGCGACCGCCGCCGCGGTCATCTCGGTCAAGGTCGCCGCCCCGTCGGCCGGCGCCAGACCCTCGGGCGTGACCGCGCGGAAATCGTCGCGGTCGAGCGATTTTGGCGGTTTCCGGGCGAAAAACGGGTGGTCGAGAAAACCTGCGACGTGCGCCTCATCAGCATGGCCAGCGCGCGCCAGGGCGCCGTCAAAATCCGCCGCCACGCCGGTATGCCGGCGCACCCAGTCGTCGATCAGGGCGTTGCCGGGTCCGGTGTCAAAGGCGATGATCGCACCCTCGCCGATTTGGGGTCCCCGCGCGGCC
>JBOHMF010000052.1:0-14192 GCA_050730055.1 Allostellaceae bacterium | reverse complement strand
CCGCCATACCCGATTCGCCGACTTGGCGAAAGCGGGCAACCGCGAAGACCGGCGCTCGCCGGGAGACGGAACCGGGATGACGGAAAAGGGCAAATGCGGCGGAACCGATCTGGCGGGCGCGGGACCTGGCGGCTATAAGCTACCGATGCGCCGCAAGCCGCGCCTTTTCGAGGCTCCCGCGCCCCTTCGAGACGCCGCCTGGCGGCGGCTCCTCAGGCGTGTCGGGCGGAGCCGGGTTCTCTCTCTTCTGCTGCTTCTCGTCCTCCTGTGCGGCGGCGCGTACACCGCTTATTGGCGGATCGCCGCCGGGCGGATCAGGGGGGAGTTCACCGCCTGGGTAGAGAGCGCGCGCACCAGAAAGCTCGACATCTCCTGGCAGAAGCTGCGCGTCGCCGGCTTTCCCGCCGCTTTCCGGCTGGAGCTCAAGGCGGCCTCGTTCCGCTACACCGGGATCAGCCCGGCGCCGGTTGTGCGCCTTCCCGCACTCACCGGCAGCGCGCGGCCGTGGGACCTGACCGACTGGCGGCTCGCCGCGCCCGCGGGACTGACTGCCGAGATCGCCGGCGCGGCCGGCCGGGGTCCGATCCGGGTTGCCGCCCGCGCCGCGAGCGGGGCGGTCGCGATCGCGCCCAGCGGCGGCGCCGCGATCTGGCTGACCCTGGAGAACACCACCGCCGAGCGGAGAGAGCGCGCCGCCATCGGTCTTGCCGACGCCTGGATTGTCCTGCCGCCACAACCGCCGCGCGTACATACCGAGCCGCTTGTCGGCATTGGTCTCCACTTGCAGCAGGTGCGGCTGCCGGTTGCGGTGGCGCCCCTGGGGAAGACGATCGACGATCTGTCCGCCGGACTGACGGTCAAGGGCGCGCTGCCGCCGGGACCGCTGATCCGGGCGATCTCCGCCTGGCGCGATGGCGGCGGCACCATCGCGGTCGATCACCTCCGGCTGCGCTGGGGCACGTTTGGCGCGCGCGGCGCGGGGACGCTCGCCCTCGATCGGGATCTGCAACCGATCGGCGCGTTCTCCGGGGCGATCGAAGGCTATGGCGAGATCCTGACGGCCCTGGTCAAGAGCGGGCACCTGCGCGCCCGGGAGGCCGGTCTGGCCCGTCTCGCGTTGACCATGCTGGCCAAGGCCGGGCCGGACGGGCGGCCGGAGATCGCCACCTCGTTCACCATCGAGAATGGCGAGATGTATCTGGGGCCGGCCCGGCTCGGCCCGGTCCCGCGGATCGGTTGGGAGTAGGAGTAGGCTCTCACGCCTGCCTGGCCTCGATGACCGAGCGGCGGATCGCGCGGGTGCGGGTGAACAGATCTTCGAGCTTGTCGCCTTCGCCCCAGCGGATCGCACGCTGCAGGGCCGTCAGATCCTCGCTGAAGCGTTGCAGCACTTCGAGCACCGCCTCGCGGTTGTTGAGAAAAATATCGCGCCACATGATCGGGTCGGAAGCGGCGATGCGGGTGAAATCGCGAAATCCGCTGGCCGAGAACTTGATGATCTCGGATTTGAGGCTGTCCTCAAGATCGGTCGCGGTGCCGACGATCGTATAGGCGATGAGGTGCGGCAGGTGCGAGGTGACAGCCAGCACCCTGTCGTGATGGGAGGCGCTCATCGTGGTGAGGCGCATCCCCGCGCCTTCCCACATCTGCGCGACGCGCGCCAATGCCTCGGGCGGAGTCTCGGGCAGCGGGATCAGGATGCACCAGCGGCCCTGGAACAATTCGGCAAAACCGGCCTCGGGACCCGAATGCTCGGTGCCGGCGACCGGATGGCCGGGGACAAAGGCGACGCCGGGCGGGAGGTGCGGAGCAAGATCGCGAATCGCCGCCTCCTTGACCGAGCCGACATCGGTGAGGATCGTACCCGGTTCGAGCACCGGTCCGATCCGCCGCCCGACCTCGGCATAGGCCGAGATCGGCGTGGCGACAACGACCAGATCGGCGCCGCGCGCGGCCTCGGCCGGATCGTGGGTCGTCTCGTCGGCAAGCGCAAGCCGCTGCACCACCGCCAGCGTCTCGGGCCGGCGCGCGCAGGCGATGATCCGGGTCTGCGGGCTGTCGCGCCGCAGCACACGGGCGAGCGAGGAGCCGATCAGCCCGATCCCGATCAGCGCCACCCGGTCAAACAACTTGCTGCTCATTGCCCCTTCATGAATTCGCCGAGCGCCCTCGCCACCGCCTCCATCTCCTCGCCGGTGCCGATCGTGATGCGCAGATATTGCGGCAGACCGTAAGCCGCCATCCGCCGCGTCAGGATGCCGCGTCTGCGCAGAAACTCACAGGCCGCCTCGGCATTGCGCCCGGGGTCGTCGGGAAAGCGCGGCAGGACAAAATTGCCGACGCTTGCCGTCACCGGCAGCCCGAGCGCCTGGAGCCGCTCGGAAAACCACGAGCGCCAGCGCGCATTGTGGGCCTGGGCGCGCCGCAGCGCCTTCTCATCCTCGACCGCGGCGATGCCGGCGGCAATCGCCGGCGCCGTCACATTGAAGGGGCCGCGTACCCGGTTCAGCACATCGACGATCACCGGCGGGCAGTAGGCCCAGCCGAGCCGCAGCCCGGCAAGCGCATGGATCTTGGAGAAGGTGCGCAGCATGACGACGTTGTCGGCGGAATCGACAAGCCGCACGCCGGGTTCGTAATCGTTGCGATCGGCAAACTCGGCATAGGCGGCGTCGATCGCGAGCAGCACCGAGGAGGGCAGCCCCTGGTGCAGGCGCCGCATCGCGTCGTTGCCGAGATAGGTGCCGGTCGGGTTGTTCGGATTGGCGAGCAGCACGACGCGGGTTTTTGGTGTCACGCGGGCGAGCAGCGCCTCGACATCAGCAGTCAGATCCCGCTCGGGCGCCGCCACCGGCGTCGCGCCGACCGCCTGGGCGCCGATCGCGTACATCAGAAAGCCGTGGCGGCTGTAGAGAACCTCGTCGCCGGCGCCGGCATAGGCGCGCAGCAAAAAGGTGATCAGTTCGTCCGATCCGGCGCCGCAGACGATGCGCTCCGGATCGAGACCGTGCGCTCGGCCGATCGCCGCGCGCAATTCGGCGGCGCTGCCATCGGGATAGCGGTGGATCTCGCCGGCGAGGGCCTGGTAGGCGGCGATCGCCTTCGCGCTTGGTCCGAGCGCGCTCTCGTTGGAGGCGAGGCGGATCGGGCGCGCAACACCCTCGGCCTTGGCTTCGCCGCCGACATAGGGGGCGATATCGAGGATGCCCGGTCGCGGCACCGGACCCGTCAGCTCTGCCATTCCTTCAACCTTTCGCAGGATCACAGACCGCGGCGGCAAGCGGCACCGGGTAGCTCCCAAGCGAACGCAGGCGGTGCAGCGATTGGCCCAAGAGCGCGGCAAAGCCGGCGAGGCGGGGATCGGCCGCCGGGATAAAACCATCGAGCTCGATCAGCGCGAGAGCGCCGCCGGTCTCTTCGCAGGCGGCAAACAGGGTGCAGGCGAGATGCCGCCGCGCGAGAAGAGCAAGAATGCGGGCGCGGCTGATGTCGGGCGCGGTCTCGACAATGAGAAGGGTGCGGTCCGCGCCGGTCTCCTGCGGCGCGGCGAAACCGATGACAAGCGCATCGGCGTCGCCGCGGGCATTGCCGCGCGGTCCGAACGGCAGACGGGCGATCACTCGCGGCGTCCTCTCATCCGCCGACAGAAGGGATCGCCACCACGGGTCGGGATCGCCCGGCGACGGCATCGGCAGGACGCCGACCGCCGCTTCGTCCTCGCCGACCGCCCGGATCACCTGGCTCGCCGAGCGGTGGGCCGACATCGGCGTACTGCTGCCGTAATGGTCGCGCGCCAGATCCCAGAACCCCTGGGTCTCATCGGGGGCAAAGACGGCAACCGCAAAGGGCGACTGCTGGCGCACCGTCGCCGCCAGCATCTCGCGCCACATGCGCAGGAGGGTGGCGCGTGGAAAGCGGCCGGGTCGGCGCGCGGCAAGCCGGCGCAGGATCAGGGCCTCGCGTCCCGGTTGATAGGAGGAGATACTGCCGCCCCGCTTTTGCGCCGCGACCTGGCCGACAATCTCGGTGCGCTCGATCAAGAGATCGTGCAGGCGGTCGTCGAGGTCGTCGAGGCGCCGGCGCAGCTCTTCGAGATCTGGCGGGATGTCGGGCATTGTCCCGGTCGCGCAGGGGGTTGGCATAGTAGTAGAGGCCGCTTCCGGCAAAATCAAAGAAAACGTTGACAGGGCTTGCCCGACATCCCTAGTGGTCAAGGCCGTGCCGACCCTCACATCCCGCCCCCGCCCGCGCCCGGACGACGACTGGCCCGGCTTTCGCCTCGCCGTGCGCGAACCGCTGCGCCTCGATTGCGGCGTCGATTTCGGACCGTTCACAATCGCCTATCAGACCTACGGCAGGCTCGATGCCGAGCGTGCCAACGCCATCCTCATTTGCCACGCGCTGACCGGCGATCAGTACGCCGCCGACCCGCATCCGATCACCGGCAAGCCGGGCTGGTGGGAAACCCTGGTCGGACCCGGCAAGGTGCTCGATACCGAGCGCTATTTTCTGGTCTGCGCCAACGTGCTGGGCGGCTGCATGGGAACCACCGGCCCGGCCGATCCCGACCCGGCGAGCGGCGAGCCGTGGGCGCTCAATTTTCCGGTCATCACCATCCGCGACATGGTGCGCGCGCAGAAGCGCCTGCTCGATCATCTCGGGATCACAAGCCTCTTTTGCGTGATCGGCGGCTCGATGGGCGCAATGCAGGTCCTCGAATGGGCCGCGAGCTACCCCGAATGCGTCTTTGCCGCGGTGCCGATCGCGGGCGCGGCGCGCCATTCGGCACAGAACATCGCCTTTCACGAAGTCGGCCGGCAGGCCATCATCTCCGATCCCGACTGGTGCGGCGGGCGCTATCTGAGCCTCGGACGGCGGCCTGTGCGCGGTCTCGCGGTGGCCCGCATGGCGGCCCATATCACCTATCTCTCGGAACCCGCGCTGCACCGCAAGTTCGGGCGCAATCTGCAAGACCGCGAGGCCGTCACCTACGGCTTTGACGCCGATTTTCAGGTCGAGAGCTATCTGCGCCACCAGGGCTCGACCTTTGTCGATCGCTTTGACGCCAACTCCTATCTCTACATCACGCGGGCGATGGACTATTTCGACCTCGCGGCCGAGCATGGCGGCGTGTTGCCGCGCGCCTTTCAGGGCACGCGCTCACGCTTTTGCCTCATCTCGTTCACCAGTGACTGGCTGTTCCCGACCGCGGAAAGCCGCGAGCTGGTGCATGCGCTGAACGCGGTCGCGGCCAATGTCAGCTTTGTCGAGATCGCGACTGACAACGGCCACGATGCGTTTCTCCTGCACGAACCCGAGCTGTTCGCGACCCTGCGCGGGTTTCTCGCGGGCTGCGCCGAACATCGTGGCCTTGTGCGCGGGCGGTGATGTCGGCTGGTCCGCTGCAAGAGGAGATGGCGCGCCCGCGTCGCAGCGCCCCCGCCCCGGCTGGCGTGGCCGCGTTGCGGCGAGATTTGCAGGTGATTGCCGACATGATCGAGGCGGGTGCGCGGGTGCTCGATATCGGCTGCGGCGACGGCGCGCTCCTGGCCTATCTGGCGCTCTGCAAGGGGGTTGACGGTCGCGGCATCGAACTCTCCCAGAGCGGCGTCAACGCCTGCGTCGGCCACGGCCTGTCGGTCATCCAGGGCGACGCCGACAGCGATCTCGCAGCCTATCCGGCCGGCGCCTTTGATATCGTCGTCTTAAGCCAGACCTTGCAGGCGACGCGCCAGCCGCGCCAGGTCGTCGAGGCGCTGGTGCGCATCGGCCGGCGCGCGATCGTCTCGTTTCCCAATTTCGGCTCGTGGCAGACCCGCCTGCAATTGCTGGTGCGCGGGCGGATGCCGGTATCGCCGCTCCTGCCCTATCCGTGGTACGATACGCCCAATATCCATCTCTGCACGATCCGCGACTTTGTCGCGCTGTGCGACGAGATCGGGGTCGGAATCGAGCGCAGCATGACCCTCGACCGGCACGGCCGGCGCACCTCGCTCAACCCCCGCAGCAGGCTGGCCAACCTGCTGGCGGCGCAGGGCGTCTTTGTCCTGTCCGGGACGCAGGCCAAGACCGACGATGAGAAAGGCGCGTGATGCTTCTCGCCCAGATCACCGACACGCATATCGTCGCGCCCGGCACGCTGTTCCGCTGCCCGGTGCAGGGCAGCGCGCCGGATGCGGAGCGGGTCTGGTGCGAGTTCGACACCGGGCCCTACCTGGAGCGGGCCGTCGCGACCCTCGACGCGCTGGTGCCAAAACCCGACATCGTGGTCGTGACCGGCGATCTCGTCGATCACGGCGAGCCGGCCGAATACGAGCGGCTGCGCCGGCTGCTCGCGCCCTTGTCGATGCCGGCCTTTGTCATCCCCGGCAACCACGACGCGCGCGAGCCGCTGCGCCATGCCTTTGCCGCCGACGGCTATCTGCCGCGCACAGGTTTTCTGCACTATACGGTCGAGGATTATCCCGTGCGTCTTGTCGCGCTCGACACGCACATCCCCGGCGCGGTCGGCGGCGAATTGTGCCGCGAACGTCTGTCCTGGCTGGATCGCGCGCTCGCTGCGGCGCCGGAGCGGCCGACCCTGGTGCTGATGCACCACCCGCCGTTCATTACCGGCATCGGCCACATGGACCGCATCGGTCTTACCGGCATCCCCGGTTTTATCGAGATCATCGCGCACCATAGCCAGGTCGAGCGCATCCTGTGCGGCCATCTGCACCGCGCGATCGACCGCCGCCTCGCCGGCACCGTGGCCGGCACGGCGCCGAGCACGGCGCACCAAGTGGCGCTCGATCTCGCCCCGGCGGCGCCGCTCGCCTTCACCTTTGAGCCGCCCGGATACCAGTTGCACTGGTGGAGCGAGGAGGGCGGTCTCGTCACCCATACCGGGCTGATCGGCGAGTGGCCCCGTCTTCAGCGCGCCGGCAAGGGGCAATTGCAGGTCGGATAGAGCGGCCTCAGCGTCCCGGTTGGCGCGACAGTCCGTGCGGTGCCGGGGAATAGACGAGGCGGCGGCTTTGGGCGCGTTTTTTCGCCGGCTTGGCATAGATCTGCTTGCCCGCCTCGACCATGACCACTCCGGCAAAAGCCGGGAAAAATCGCCGGCCGATCCGCTCCCAGGCGAGCGCCGAGCGCAGCACCATGCGGCTCCGTGTCGGCGGGACAAACAGCGCCACCTCGGAGCCGACCGGGGTAAACTGTTCATCGCGCAACAGCTGCGAGAGTTGCGAGGGACTGTAGGGGCGGCCGGAACCGAACGGGGTGCGGTCGAGGCGGGCCCAGATGCCACGCCGGTTTGGCGCGATGATCAGCAACCGTCCGCCGCCAGCCAGGACACGCCAGATTTCCTTCAGCATCGCCCCGACCTCCTCGCTGGTCTCCAGCATGTGAACGAGGAGTACGCGATCGATCGAATAGTCGGCAAAGGGCAATTCGCCTTCCTCGGCGAGCGTCACCAGGTTGCGTCCCTCGGGAGCCCAGCCGAGCACGCCGAGCGCGGCCGGCATCAGTGCGACCGTGCGCTCGGTCTCGGCCGAGAACACCGACAGAAACGGCGTCGGATAGCCGATCCCGATCACCCGCAAGCCGTGCAGATCGGGCCATACCCGGCGGATCGCGCGGCGGATCGTGCGGCGCGCGACCTGGCCGAGCGAAGAGCGGTAGAAATCCCTCAGATCGACAACATCGGCGGGCATCGCTCCAGCCTAGCACAGCTCGGACGACGCGCGGCGGCCGATCCCCGATCGGATCGGGGCGGAGCAGGATCGTGCCCTTCGGCGCGCGCCATGGCGGCCGGCACGACATCAGCGGTGGCGAGCGGCGCAATGACAGCGGCCCGCCGTTTCGCCTCCGTCCACAGGGATTCCGGCAGGCTCAGAGTTCCCGACTCCACCACCCGGTCCCGCCTCACATGTTCGCTCCACGCCGATTGCTGAAGGGGGTTCTGGTAAAATCTGCCTGCCACTGCACAGCTCTCCTGGTAAAGACGCCATCGGCTGCGGCGATCTTTTGAAGGCCGGAGCGTCGGTCGGTCAGGGAAGGCATTGAAAAATAAGAGCTGCTGCTGAACACGACTTCTGAAATCGACAGGTGTGCTCGATCCTTGACCACAAGCTTGATCGCCAGGCGGCGCAGAGTGCGCCCGCCGACGGCGCCCCGTTCAAAAAGCTCGCCGAGGGCGAATGGATCGCCGCGCACGACAATCTGATCCTGTGCGGCCCCACCGGGGTGGGCAAAAATTGACTGGCCTGTGCCCTTGGCCACAAGGCGTGCCGCAATAACCGCTCCGTTCTCTATCGGCGCGTCCCCAATCTCTTCAGTGATCTCGCGCTGGCCCGCAGCGACGGCCGCTATGCGCGTGTGCTCCGGAGGTCCAACTCCTCATCCTCGACGGCTAGGGCCTAGAACCGCTCGACGCCGGCGCCCGCCTCCCTCGTGCCGGCGAGGGGGTGCGGAAGAACAGGGCCTTGCAGCCCTGTTCCGAGCCGACCCTCCCTCAACCCGGCCGTCGACGTCGACTCGGCCAGATCGCCCATTTGTAGCGGCTGGGCGTGCCCGCTTGCGGCATGGCGATATCCAATTGGTTGTAAAGCCAGGTATGCTCGCTCGCGGCGTTGGCGACGCCGGCGAGCTGGAACGCCGCCAGCGCCGCCCGCGCCTCCGCGACATAGCCGAGGTTCAGGCTGGGGGCGAGCGTACCCGCGGACCAGGTCGAGGGGCTGCTCCATGCGGCAACGGTGGCTGCGGCGTAGACTTGGTAATCGGACCACAGCTGCGCCCAGCTCGTCGGCGTCGTCAACGCGGCGGGGACCGAATAGAGGTAGTCGGGACCCCGGGCGCCGGCCCCGAGATTGGCATCGAAGACCGGCACAAGATAGGGTACCGGGTAGCGGGAATCCCAACCCGAGGCGCCCGAATTGTCGGCCATCGCGATCCGCGGTCCCGCGGCGTAGGCGACGACGGAACTCCACGACGGGAACAGCTCGGACCACCCGATCCAGCCCATCACGGTGCCGAGATAATCGACCATGAAGGATTCGAAAACCCCGGTGTCCGGGATCAGGTTGAAGACCGTGGTGCCTGGGTTGGCCGTGGCGTCCAGATACCTGTTGGCAAAGGTCAGGTTGTCGGCGACGCATCGCTGCCAGTAGCGCTGCGGCGCGAGCCAGGAGGGCGGCGCGGCCGGGGCAAAGCCGGCCATGCGCGCCAGGTCGCGCATGCCCCAGGCCCAGCCGCGCGTCTGCGACACCGACGCCAGACCCGGCAGACCCTCGTTGATGTTGTGGTAGTTGGCCTCGATCATTGCATAATTAGCAGCAAATTGCGCCTCTTCGAGAAAGAACGGATCATCGGTCAATAGCCACGGCACAAAGCCGAGCGCCGGCATGTGCGCCACACCCTCGACCATGGAGAAATAATTGCTCGCGGACGACTGTGCCGGTATGGGGATGGCGAAGCCCGGGGGGCCGGCGTTGTAGAGCAGACTTATGTTAGGATACCGCTCGACGTTGAACGGCGCACTCGTTCTGGCATCGCGCACATGGTAGATGAGCGTGCCCGAGGCCTCGGCGTCGGTGAACATCGTCTCTTCGGCCGCCGCGTTGCCGGTCAGTAGATAGCAGGCCTGCATCTCGGTGGTGAAGCCCAACTCCTCGCGATCGCCGGTGGTGGCGAGGGACGTGGTGAGGTCGCCGGTCGCCATTGGGCCGCGCCAGGGAGTGCCGGTCGCCGGCGGGCTGGTGTTCCACACCGGCGTGGTGCTGAGCGGCAGCACCGCCTTCATCGCGACGAGGTTGGCGAGCTTGCGCACGATCGGGCGCGGCGCCGACTGCCAGCGCCAGCGCGCTCCCCACCAATGGTTTGGCACGTTGACCGTGATCGGCGCGGCGAGAACGCCGCCCGAGATCGTCGCGGTGTAGGGAGCGGTGATGTGCGCTGGCGTCACGCCGCTCGCCGGGACCGGCGCCGCATTGGCCGCAAAGGCATATTCGGTGCCGTATTCGACGACGATCTCCTGGCGCAATCTGGACATATCCGGGCGGAAGAACACGGTGAATCCGGCGAGATAGGTGCCATTCGCCGGCGCGCGCTGGCGCAGGCAATGCTGTTGCACAAAGGGGCCGACATAGGTGCCAAGACTGGTCGCCTGCCCCTCGTCAAAGGACAGCGACATCCCACTCGGGAACGTGAGCGTCAGAAGGAGGGGAGAGGCAGGGGCGCGTTGCGCCCAGGCAGGCGCGGCGAATGCCGCCGCTCCGACGATCCCGGCGTGGCGCAGCACACTCCGGCGGGTCACAGAAGGGAAGGGCAGGCGCTTCATTGACGTCCTCCTCTCTCGTCGGCGATTCGCCATGGGACGCCGCCCGCGGCGACTCGAGCCCTTTGACCCATGGCGAAGCATCGCCGAAATCTTGTCATGTAGCAAAAAGCCGATCGGCAGGGCCCTTTCGGACACGTGCAGAAATGGCCGGGTCGATCGTCCCGGCAGGCGGGGGCCGCAGTGTTCAAAGCGGAGGCTGAACAGGCAAGCCAAAAAAATGTCAAAAGATGGTATCTGCCAACAACGATCAGGGGATTCGACCCGGCACACCCGGCTCTCACCGCGATCCAGCACCATCAGTGTGTACAGCAGACCCGCCGCATCCAGCCGATCGGTCTTGGCGTGCCGCGAGCGCCGGTCGACAAGAAGGCTGGCGGCTCCGCCGCCGACAAGCCGATGCTGGCCGACCTTGTCGGCGACCGGCGAATGCCGGGCCACCAGCCATCTCGCCTTGCTCAGTTCCAAAGCGACACACATCGTGGCACGCTCGGCCGCGACGGCTGGCAGGGCGCCGGACGAGATCTCCATCGGCACTCTCCCGGGGAGGGTGTTGGACACCGAACCCTACCGGGGCATGTCCGCCAGCTGAAGGCGTCCGGAACGCGTCCGGTCTTGACCAAGCCGTTCCAGCCGTTTGCGGCGCCGGTGGTCCGCCGCGCGCTGGTCTTTGGGCTGCGTGGTGCGGAATACCTGACGCCGCGCGCCGTCTGGCCGAAGCGGGGGAGCCGGATCAGGACGATGACCGGCGGCATGTTCGGTTCGGGGGTCCTCGCGACCCCCCGGGCGCGCTCGGCTTCACCCGGGAGGATTATGAAAAATTGCCGCTCTTCGAACAGTACGTCTGCGGTTGGGCCTTTTTACACGCCCAGGTGTTCGAGGACGTGCAGGGTCTCGAAAATGTCCATCTCCTGCGCTGCGAGGATCTCTGTCGCGAGCCGATGCCGCAGATGCGCCAGCTCGCTGCTTTTGCCGGACTCCCCTGGGACGACGGTATCGCCCGGTTCATCACGCAGAGCACAAAGCGGTACCACCACGAGGGATATTACAGCGTCTTCCGCGACCCTTTGACGGCAGCGAGCAAATGGAAGAGCGAGCTTGCGGCGGATGAGATCGGGCGCTACATGGCCATAGTCGACAGGATCCTGCCCGGGCTGTTCCGCGATTGATGCTGTCGTACCGTTGCGGGACGTCCGCGCCCCGCGGGAGGCGGGTGGGACACAGGGCCGATGACGCAGATCTGCATTACGGTCGATATCGAATTCTCGATTGGCGGGGCTTTTGCCGCGCCCGATCGGAACCGGCCGATCGGAACCCAGGTCGTCACCTGCACGGCTGACGGCCGCGAGCACGGTCTGGGCTTTATCCTCGAGACGTTGCGCTCGTTCGGATTGACCGCGACCTTTTTTGTCGAGGCGCTGAACACCTGCTATTTCGGCGACGGACAGATGGCCGCGATTGCCGAGCGCATCCTTGCGGCCGGTCACGACGTCCAGTTGCATTTGCATCCGTGCTGGCTCTATTTCCGCCATCCGGATTGGGCGAGGCGCCTGGCCATCGAGCCGCCCGACGATTCCTGCGCCGGACGCAGCGATCCCGATCTCGATGAGATGATTGCGCTCGGGATCGCGGCGTTTCGCCGCTGGGGCGTGCCTCGGCCGGTGGCGCTCAGAACCGGGAATCTGCACGTCGACCGGGCTGTCTATCGGGCGATGGCGCGGCACGGCTTTCGGCTGTCGTCAAACGTCGCCTGTGCGATCGCTCCGCCGGCCGATCCGCAACTCCATTTTCTCACCGGGCGACATTGCGTCGAGGGGATCATCGAGCTTCCGGTGCTGACTTATACGGATCTGGCGATCGCGGGATGGCGGCATCGCCATAATCTGACGATTACCGGCTCTTCGTTCCGGGAAATCCGCGGGCTGCTCGCCCGCGCCCATGCGCAGGATCTCGACCCCGTCGTGCTGCTGACGCACAGCCATGAGTTCATCAACCACCGCCACGAACACTTCACCAACCTTCACCCCCACCCCACAAACCGGCGCCGCCTCGTTGATCTGTGCCGGCTGATCGCCGATCATCCGCGCCAATTCTCGGCCGTCACCTTCTCCGGCGGGCTTCCCGAGTGGACAGCCGCAGATCCCTCCGAGAACAGGGAGTTGCGCATCCTCGCCTGGGCCGCGCTCGGCCGGATGATGTCCGCCCAACTCGATGATCGGCTGCGCGTCCGGTGATGCCTGCGCCCGGCGGGCGGCAGATCGTCCGTGCGGGCCGTGCCGATCGGCTCGGGTCGAGGATTGACAGCGGCCGTGAGACTTCGCAGCCTTGGGGATTATGAACGCTATCGACGCGCGCTCCGGCCGTCTTTTCAGTTCTGTTCAAACTGCGTATTCTGCCATCTGCGGCGGAAACCTCCTGCTCCGCACAAGCCCGTTCCCCTTCCTCCCAATATGAAAAGGGTCCATGAGGCGGCTTCTTATTGCGCAGCTGGTTATTGTTGCCATCTGCCTGTGGGCGGTCGGAGAACTGGCGGCCAATTTTCCCTATCCCGCGCCGCTGATCAGACCGTTTTTGACGCCAAAGCTGCGTTGGCCGACGGCGGAGATCAAGGGCTGGGTCAACGCGGAAAATTATCCCTCCGGCTTTCTCGAATATTTCGCCCGCGATCCCCACCGCACGATCCCTGCCGGGGTCAATATGGTCGCGCCGTCCGATGGCCAGGTCCAGGCGATCCTGCACCACAACGGCATCAGCTATCTCGTCATCGGGCTGTCGTTCTGGGATGTGCACGTGATCCGCGCCCCGGCCGCCGGGACCGTCACCGGTCTCGCCGAGGAGGGGATCTGGCTCGACCGCGGTAATAAATCGAGAGCCTCTATGATGAATGCGATCCTGGAAGGCGGGAAGGATGCCCCGGTCCAGCAGATCATCACCTTTCAAACCAGGTTTGGCCCTCTCAAGGTCCACATGATCACCAGCTATTGGGCCAGCCGGCTCAAGGTGTGGGTCTATCGCGGGCAGCAGATCGCCAAAGGCCAGCGGATCGGGCGGATCCTGCTGGGCAGTACGACCGTACTGGAAGCGCCGGGCGATCCGACCTTTGTGGTCAAGCCAGGCCAGCGGGTCGTGGGCGGCGAGACCATCGTTTATCGCAAGGGTGAGTAACCATGCTGCGCTTGATCTGGGTTGAGGGAAGACTGTCCTGGACCGTGGTCGGGGTGGTCCTGTTTTGCTCCCTCTCGCTGATCGCGCTCGATCTGGCTTGGCGCGTCCTCAAAATTCAGTTTGATACGCTGCTGATCTATGCGTTCGCAAGCGATGTCACGGCAGCCATCGTTGTGATCCTGCCCTATTCGACTGGCAACACCTCATCCCCGATTTTTCGGCTGGGTCCACGGCACTGGCATGGCGACCGGGATTGTGACCGAGATGCCGGCGGTGGCGATCAACGCCAATTGTGGTGGACGGGATCATGGCGCGATCTATGTCGGGCGGGCGGTGATCGATTGGTGCAGGCAGTTGTTCGATTTCCTGGAGGAGGCGAGCAGATTGATCGTCAGCGGGACGTCGATGGCCAACCTGATCGCGCTGACCGTCGTCCGCAATGCCCGCCTACGGTTTGCAGGAACCGCGCCGGCGGCTGACCGCCTCCGCCTCCGCCGAGGTCCACGCATATGGAGATCCTCGGGCTCGGCACTGCCAATCTGAGAAAGATCCCGGTTGACGGCGCGTTCCGCATTGACCCGGGCTTAGGGCCTGTTATGGCTTGAGCCAATCGGCAGCGGCGGCCAGACAGAGCACGCCAAGAAAGGAGCAGGCGGTCTTTTCATAGCGCGTTGCCACCGCACGCCATTCCTTGAGGCGCGCCCACAGGTTC
>JBOHMF010000051.1:0-14235 GCA_050730055.1 Allostellaceae bacterium | reverse complement strand
GATGCAGGTTGAGTGCCTTGCGATTGGGATCGCCGTCGGTCGGACCCGTGCCGCCGCCGACGAGCGTCGTCACCCCGTTGCTGAGGGCGTGGTAGGCCTGCTCCGCGGTCAGGAAATGAACATGGGTATCGATGGCGCCGGGGGTGGCGACAAGACCCTCGCCCGAGATGACCTCGGTGCCTGCGCCGATCACCATATACGGGTTCACCACATCCATCAGATGCGGATTGCCGGCCTTGCCGATGCCGGCGATCCGCCCATCCTTGATCCCGATATCGGCCTTAATGATGCCGAGCACGGGATCCATCACGATCGCCGAGGTAATCACCAGATCGAGCGCGCCGTCGTCGTTGCGCACGCCCGGCACCTGCCCCATGCCGTCGCGCATTGTCTTGCCGCCGCCATAGACGGTTTCCTCGCCAGGGATGAGAAGGCTGCGCTCCACCTGGCAAACAAGGTCGGTATCGGCCAGTCGGAACCGGTCGCCGGCAGTCGGGCCGTATAGATCAGCGTATTGCTGACGGGGAACGCTGGTCATGATTCGCCCTCCTCTTTGCCCGTGCCCTGATTGTCCTGCCTATGATGCCCGTCCCCCTGATCCTCTCCGCCCTCGTGCCGAACAGTTGCCGCACTCTCCCGATCCGGGTTTTCCATGCCCAGGAACCCGAGGTCTCGCGCACGCTGCAACGCCCTCTTGACAGTCGATTGCGCGGTCATTCCGCCGTCGACCAGATTGTTGAAGCCGACCACCTGCCTTGTCCCGCCGAACTCGACGAGTTCCACCTCCTTTTCGTCTCCCGGCTCGAAGCGGACCGCCAACCCGCCCGGAATGTTCAGGTGCATGCCCATCGCCTGGGGCCGGTCGAAGTGGAGTGCGCGATTGGCCTCGAAGAAGTGATAGTGCGAGCCGATCTGGATCGGGCGATCGCCCGTGTTGCGCACTTTCAACTTGCAGGTCCGCCGTCCGACATTGATCTCGACCGGCTGGTCGGAAAGAAGCCACTCACCGGGTCTCGCCATGGCTGAAGCTCCTTTGTGAAAGGATGGGCAATGCGTGCCGTCGGAAGCCTGAGCAGGCGCGCGCCGTGCCTATGGGATCGGGTCCGGGACCGAGATCAGCTGGGTTCCGGTCTTGAAGGTGGCCTCGACCTGGACCAGGGTGACCATCTCTGGCACGCCCTCCATCACGTCCTCGCGCGTGAGCACCTCTTTGCCGATGGAGACCGCCTCCGCAAAGGACTTTCCATCACGCGCCGCTTCGAGAAGGGCTTCGCAGATCAGCGCGATAGACTCGGCATAGTTGAGCTTGACGCCGCGCGCCCTGCGCCGCCGCGCCAGTTCGGCCACCTGATAGATGATGAGCTTCTCCGTCTCGCGCGGCGTCAGCATCAGCGACGAGATCACCGTCTCGGGCATCGCAGTTCTCCTACCCTTTTTCGACGCGGCCTACCGGTCGGCAAGGTTCCTTTGCGGCGTGTCGCCCCGCTCAGGGCGGCCCAGGCATCACCCAGGAGCTTGGAGTATGATCTCCGCGAAACGTTTTCTATCATTTCCGATCGTCGAGCAATGGAGAAGAGCGATCGCCGCTCCCTCACAGCCGTCCTTGCTGCCGTTCCGATGCGGCCTGCCGCGCTGCCGTCAGGTTCCCCTCCGGCGTCATCGCCGCCGCGGGGGAGAGTGCCTGCAATCGTGTGAGGGATACTCTGGCAAGCAGGCACAACCATGTCGTGACAACGAATGGGGCTGTCAGTGCCGGCAGACCGAGCGGGCTGAGAACAGTCACGAGACCGCCGTAGAGGATCGTCGAGACGCATACGCCAAGAATGGCAAGCAGCACCGTGGTGCGGTGAAGCAGGAAGAAAAGACCGCCGAGGGCGATTGCCGTCAGTACCGCGTTGAAGCCGTAGAGCCCCTCCCGGATCGCACTCGGCGCTGCGCCCAGGGACCAGGCGACGCCGACCGCGATTGCGCTGCCGAGTACGGCGGCTGCGCAAGAAATACGGGAGTTGACCGCGAGAGCTATCAGGAAGATGACGCCTGTCCAGATGTTCTGCTGGAGCATCACTTGCGCCAAGCCGTTCAGGATTCCAGTAAGGGCATCGATCGGAGCGAACGCCGCAGCGGCCGGGGTGGCCTCCGTCAGCAAATGGGGCGTACCAAGCGCCGGCGCGCCATGCAAGCGGCCGTAGACGAACACGGCAGCGATAAAGATCCATGTCATTATGACAAACGGAGCAGTTAGCGCATGCCCCTGAGCGCCAAAAATGTCCTGGATGGCCGCCGTTACGACGGCGGCGAACATCGATGCGACAATGACATAGATCAGAAGGATCGCGTCATGCCGCAGATAGAGCGTCAGGCCCAATCCGATGAGCGTGCCATTGAAGCCGTACAGCCCCTGCCTGACGTCATTATCCGGTGCACCAAACAGCAATGCGGTCTCTGTGGAAACCACCGTTCCAAGGAGCGCGTACAGTCCGGAAACCCAGTCATTGATAAAAATGCCGAGAAGGAAGAGAAGGCCTGTTATCGGGTTGTTCTGCAGCATCACCTGTCCGACGCCGCGCAGGATACGATCGACGAAACCTCCTACAGGATTTGACAGCACTCGACTGAGCGGCATGGTCGGGTCGCCCAACTATGTTATGACATAACGACCGCAAACATCTTGCAGGACACAGACCGCACCATGCCGCTTGCGGCATCGTCGCGCCTGAACATGATGTGACCTCCTCTTTTGATCGGGCGTAAGGACAAATGCATCATGTCGCGTACGAGGGCGAGGCTGTGTCGCGCGCCGGCTCTGCCGTGTCGCGCGTCAGATCCTCAATGAGTGCCAGCACGGTCTCGTTAATGCGCACGACGTAATGCAGGGCGGCCTCGCGTTCGGTGTTGCGGGTTTCCGGGGAAGTATCGGGCTGCAGCGGAAGGTCTTCGCTCCCATGCATCGGACCTGGCGGCTCGCCGTTGAGTATCCGAACCAGGGCGGAGATGTTGTCCCGAGTGAATGCCGCCAGTTGCGCGCACGCCGCCGTCGGGAAAGGAGCGGTATCGGGAGCGAATGCTTCGGTCGCCTTGATCAGGTATCGGGCGTAGTAGGTCAGAGCGGCAATCGCGGTGAGCCGCCTTTCAATCCCGTCTCGGCGCAGGGCACCGGCAACCCGGCGTAGTGGCGCAGCGCTGGTATTCAATCGCCGAAATCGCTGACCGAGCGTAAGCGCCTGATCGGCGAGGGAAGCAACATCGGCGGTGCCGGCCAATCGCTTGAGGCATGCCTGGATGATATCCTCGAGCGTCTGGAGAAACGCCACCCCATCGCTGTTTACCTTTTGGCGTGCCCGAGCGGGTAAAAGAAGGGCGGCAGCGCCGAGTGCAATCGCGGCACCGATGACTGTTTCCGCCGCCCGGACTTCGAGTGTTTCTGCCGTCAAGGTTCCGAGGAACTCGTAGAGCAGAGCGAGCATCATCGTGATCCAGAAGATCATCAGGGCATAAGAGAGGGGTCGCAGGTACATCGCAGCAAATACGCAGAAGGCCAGCAGCGGCAGCACGACGGATGGATTGGCTCCGGTAATAGCGGTCACCCCAAAGCCGACGGCCGCGCCGGCAATGGTGCCGGCAATGCGCGCGAGGCCTTTCACAAAGGTTTCCTCGATTGTCTCGGTGCTCCCCAAGACGAGAAAGGCGGCCAGAGCCGCCCAGTACTGATGGGTGGGGGTGACGGTTGCCCCGGCGAGCACGGCCAGCCCGGTAGCCGCTGCCGCCTGGATGGCGCGACGGCTGGTCGGCGCCTGCAGCCCGTAATCCTGCGATCCGGCGCTTGACTGCTGCTGCTCGGGGACCGGATCGGATTGCGTCGCCGACGGGTCTGTGTCGGTGGCGATCTCACGGGCCGCGATGTGGGGATCAGCCAGGTCGGCGGTCTCGACATCTTGCATGGCTCCGGCGACGCGAAGCAATTCACAAACCGCGCCGTGCAGGCGGCGGGCCTGCTCCGGCCAGCGCTCGGGCGGGCGGTCCTGGTTCTCCTTTGGCTTTTTGTGGTCGGCCGGCACCGTCGACGACGGCGGCCGCGATGCATTCTTTGCCTCCCGGCGCAGGTGAGCCTGCGCCCGCTCCAGCATGCCGGCAAGCTGCGCCCGCAGAGCTATCGATATCACGGCGCCGGAACCAGCGAAGCGGCGGGCTGTTGCAGTCGCATAGTTGGCGGCGAGCTCGGTGTCGAACAGGCGCAGGCGCAATTCTCCCGCGGACGCCTGCGGCCCCGGGGCTTCGGGATCAGCGGTGCGCAGCTGGCCTTGCAGGAATGCCGCGCATCGGTGCAGTTGACGCATATCGCCGCGGACCCGCCTGCTGATGTCAGGGTCCCAGCGTGCGGCAGAGACGGCGTCGATCAGCGGATCGAACATCAGGACCAGTCGCGCGCGGAAGGCGGCCAAGCCGCCGTGCAGCACACGATCAGGCCGATCGGCGAGGAACACGAAACGAAACAGATAAGCCCAGATCGCGCCCACCGCCGCCGCCACGGCAAACGCCGGAACCAGGGTGAGGCGAAAGTGCAGCAGCAGACCGAAATAGTAAGACATGAACGCCATCTGCCCAATGGCTGCGAGGCGCGGACCAAAACCGCCGACCCAGACCCCCAACAGGACGACGACAACCATGACAGCGATACTGAGGGCGAACGAGGGCGCTACTGCTGCGCCCAGCGTGGCGGCGCCGATCGCCGGCAGCACAATCAGCGCGGTCGTCAGTCGGCGCCCCGCCTCCGTGGCGTCACCCGGCATGATGACGGCGTACATCCCGACCATGCCGCCAAACATGGCCGGGGCCAACGCAGGTACGCCGGTGAGGGTGAACAGCAGAACGAGGGTGCCTACCGCGGCGGCGGCGGCCAACACAGCTCCGGCCCCCTCCGTCAGACGGCTGAAACCGGGATCCGGCACCGCGACCCACCGGTTCAGGAGTGCCAGCAAATGCTGCAGCAATGCCGTCACGCCGTGCGGGCCGTCCGCTGCCGATCCACTCGTGACCGGACCGGCCCCCACGCGTGCGCGCTCGCCGCCGCGGAAAACCGGCCGGTAATCCAAATCCCGGCTCACCGCGGCCGTCAACTGCTCGGCGCGGTAGGCGAAGGGGAGCCATTGCTGGTAGCGCCCATAGGCGTCGCGCGGGTCCCCAGCGGAATCAAGCCTTGCCATCCGGGCCATATCCCGGTTCAAACGCAGAAAGCGGCCGAGCCAGTAATCCGATGCTTCGCCGGTGCCGCGTTGGGCCGCGGAGAAGTCTTCAAAGGAAACGACCTCGGGCACGGCGTTGCTCGTCCACGCGAGCTGACCGTGCAGATAGTCGGTAAACCCCTCGAACTGAGTGCTCAGCCGCGGGAGCAACGGCTCGGCGGCGGCGGGATTTCCAGCGGGCAGCCCCCAGCGCAACGCGGCGAGCGAACCGCCCAGCATGTGCAGTACATAGGGCAAGGAGAACTGGTCCCGTCCGCTCTGGAAATAGTAGGCGATATGATGCAGGCGCAGCCCGTCGGTATAGGACCAGAAGCTATCCGAGATTGCCTGCAGATGGCTGTCGATACCGACCGGCTGACCCTGGGGAAAGTACGGTTCGAGGCTGGCCACCGGATCGCCGGCGGTAGGCTCCGCGGTGACAAAATTGGCAGACAACGTCCTCAGGTCCCGCACCACTTGGTACACGCCGAGCAGAAAGGTAAGGATCAAACTGACCAGCAGCGCCGCGCTCAGCGTCTCGACAATGGTCAGCGCGCGCAGCAGATCGGTCTCCGGGCTGATCTGCGAGGTGCCGACAGTGGATAGCTGCGCGGCACTGAGATACATGGCGCCGAAAATCCCGGCGCCGACGCCGCGGCCGTCATATTGAAAATTCGTCCCGTACATCAGGCCGTAGTAGATCAACCCAAAGCCGATGACGACAAACCCGAGCCATATCGTCACGCTGAGCACGATCTGGAGCCCGGTGATTTGGCGAAGCGCGATCGGGCGCCACCGCCGCGACAGCCGCCGGGTAATGCTGCGCAGGCAGCGCCATTGCAGCACACACAAGCGCGTGGCGAGGAACCCTGCCTCGTCGTAGTTCAGCGCCGTCAGGAATAAATCGAGGAGCCCGAGCCCGAGCACGACGATTCCCAGGGCCACCCAGAACGCGTGCATCTCTTCACCTCGCCTCAATCATATCTTCGTTGAGCGTTCTCTTTTCAGTTGAGCTCCCAGATTTCCATGAACCATTCCGTAGCCATCTGCCCCGATAGGTGAGTCCGGATCGTCCTTGATATTCTCTTGCCTTAAGCGCGACATATGGCGGGCCTGTCAGAAGAACGTTCAACTGTGCTATACGCCTACGCCGATCGAACGATATTTTGTCAGATTTTATCAAAGCCATAGCACGCCGCGTAGCCTATGTCCCCAGGCCCTCCGGCGTTGGCATCAACCTGGCCGAAATGGGGCGGTCTGCGGTGTTTGAGGCTCCCATCCTCGCTGACGCTATTCTCGACCACGCCCTCCGCCATCCATCACGCCCATCGCATCGACCTTGAAGGCTCTTGGCTGCGCCGCCGCCTTGCCGACGAAAGGCCCGCTGCATGACCGCCCGTGCGCCGATCGCCCACGGGCCCCACAGCGCCTCCTCGACGGCGCAATCCTGCAAAGCCCGCCTCACGCGTCGCGCCGGCGATAGGAGCGGGCGCGGTGGATCGCCGCCGAGATCGCCCAGCTCGCGGCGCAGAGCCCGATCAATGCGCAGCCGATGGTCCCGAAATTCCCGTTGAGCGTCCCGATCCAGCCCCACAGCGCGCCTTTCAGCGCGAAACGGTCGACAGCGAGGTCCAGGACCTCGATGCCGCCGACAAACAGCGCGGCCGCGACCGAGAGCGCGGTGATCGCCAGGTTGTAATAGAGTTTGCGCACCGGCGTGGCGAAGGCCCAGCCATAGGCGCCCAGCATCAAGACGCCGTCGGCGGTGTCGACCCACGCCATCGCGGCGGTGAACAGGGCGGGGAAAATCAGGATCGACCAGATCGACAAGCCTTGCGCGGCCTGCGCGGCGGCAAGGCCAAGGAGGGTGATTTCGCTCGCCGTGTCAAAGCCGAGGCCGAACAGGAAGCCGATCGGATACATGTGCCGGCTGTGCCGCACGAGGCCGAACAGCGGGCGGAACAGGCGGGCGAGGAGACCGCGCCCGGCCAACAGCGGGTTCGACTCCTCTTCGGCGCCGGGCCGGCCCTCCTTCACGCGGCGCAAATTGCGATATAGGTTGACGAGGATCACGCTGTTGGCGACCGCCAGGACCAGCAGGACCAGCGCCGAGACCGCGGTGCCGACGACGGCTCCGAGGCTCTGCGCCAGGGCGAAGCGGCCCTTCAGTTCGCTCGTCGCGGCGGCAAGGACGAGCGTGGCGAGAACGACGACCGAGGCATGACCGAGCGAGAAGAACAGGCCGACCGCGGCGGGGCGTTTCCCCTCCTGCATCAATTTGCGGGTGACGTTGTCGATCGCGGCGATGTGGTCAGCGTCGACGGCATGGCGCAGCCCGAGGCCATAGGCGAGAAGGGCCATGCCGAGGAGCGCCGGGTCGTGCCGAAATGCCGCCCAGGCCCAGATCCAGGCGCCGAGATTGGCGGAGAGGAGAAGGGCGCAGAGGCCGGCGAGCTTGCGCCGCATCGCTTCTCCACCGGACATCGCTCCGTCCTCCCTGAAACATCCACTCTGCGAACGGTGCCGTGAAGATCGGCATCGTTTCCGACCTGCACTGCAACGCGCGCGGCCTTATGCGCGCGCTCGAAATCATCGGCGACATCGACGAGTTGCTCCGTCTCGACGATAGCATCTACGACTTCCGCTTCTCGAACGAGGTCGTGCGCGCCTTGCGCCAACGCGGTGCATGCGTGATCCTCTGCGATCACGAGGAGGGGTTTTTTGCACCCGCCGGCGTGCAGGTGCGCGGGCGGCCGGAGATCGACCGCGCGCTTCTCGGCTGGCTCACCACCCGGTCCTGCCGACGCCAACTCGCCTGTGGCGGCAAGTGCCTCCTGATGGTCCATTCGACGCCATGGAAGCTGCGCGGCGCCCATCCGGTTTACGAGCTTCCGATGGCGATCCCGGTGGCGAAGACCAGCAAACCCCCGACCATGACCTGGAGCGCAGCAGACACAAAAGGCGTATCCATATAGCGGTTACGGACCCAGGAGATCGCCGCCAATTCGATCAGTACCACTACAATGGCGATGGCGGTCGCGGTGTGGAACTCGGGGATCAGATAGGGCAGGGCGTGGCCGAGGCCGCCCAGCGCGGTCATGAGCCCGCACACAAGGCCGCGCAACCACGGGCTGCCGCTCCCGGTCAAGGATCCGTTGTCAAATAGCCCCTCGGCGACGCCCATGCCGATCCCAGCGCCGACCGCGGAGGCGATCCCGACCAGAAAGGTCTTCCATGGGTTGGTCGTGGCGAAGGCGGCGGCAGGCGCCGCCAGACCATCGGGCTGATCCCGAGCAGCCAGATCTTGAACTGCACCACGCCGTTTTCTTCCGGCGGCGGCCGGAGCGGCAGCTTTTTCCGCAGCGACCGCTTCGGAGGCGTCGTCATCCGGCCAGTCTATTGCCCTGCTCCGCCGCGGGCACCCCACGCTTTCTTATGCTCCCCCACAATATCCTGCACCACTCCCGCTGAAGAGCCATCTGCAAGGAGATGATGATGTCCCAACCGGAACGCTATGAGATGCTCGTCCTTGGTAGCGGAGAAGGCGGCAAATTTCTGGCTTGGCACCTGGCCAGGTCAGGGCATCGCATCGCCGTCATCGAGCGCAAACTGATCGGCGGCTCCTGTCCGAATACCAACTGCCTGCCCAGCAAGAATGAGATCTGGAGCGCGAAAGTCGCCGATCTGGTTCACCACGCGGATCGGTTCGGAACGGTCACGGGTCCCATCGCCATCGACATGAAAAGAGTGCTGGCGCGCAAGCGCGACATGGTCGACGGCCTGATCGCCATGCATCTCGACAATTACAAGGCCAGCGGCGCCGAGCTGATCATGGGTACGGGTCGGTTCATTGCGCCCAAGACCATCGAGGTGAGTTTAAACGACGGCGGTACACGCGCACTGATCGGCGATCGTGTGGTTCTCAATCTTGGGACGCACGCCACGATCCCGGGTATTCCGGGCCTTGCCGCGGCAGCCCCGCTCACCAATGTCGAGGCGCTCGAGCTCGATCGGCTGCCGGACCATCTGGTGGTGATCGGCGGCGGCTATGTCGGATTGGAACTGGCACAAGCCTATCGCCGGTTTGGCAGCCGCGTGACGATCATCGAGGCGGGACCCCAGCTTGCCGGCCGCGAAGACGCCGACGTCGCAACCGCGCTCTTAGAGATGCTGCGCAACGAAGGGATCGCGGTGCATCTCGGAACCCAGGTTCTCGCCGCGCAGGGTCGGTCCGGAGAAACTGTCGACCTGCAGATGCGCACCCCGGCAGGCGATCAGACCATCGAAGGCAGCGATGTCCTGGTCGCGGTCGGCCGCACTCCGAATACTGACGGGGTTGGGCTCGACCTCGCCGGTGTCGCGGTCGACGCCCGTGGGTATGTCGTGGTCAACAATCGGCTAGAGACGAGCGCACGTGATGTCTGGGCGGTCGGCGAGTGCGCGGGCAGCCCGCAGTTCACTCATGTTTCGTTCGACGATTTCCGCATCGTCTGGGCCAATCTCAATGGCAGCGACCGCACCACGCGCGACCGGCTCGTCCCTTACTGCATGTTCACTGACCCACCGCTCGCGCGAGTCGGCCTGAGCGAAGCCGAGGCCCAGCGTCAAGGCATCGCCGTTCGGGTCGCGAGGCTGCCGATCGTCGCCGTATTAAGATCGCGAACAATCTCGGAAACGCGCGGTTTTATGAAAGCCCTGGTCGAGGCCGATGGAGACCGCATTCTGGGGTTTACTATGGTCGGCCCTGAGGCTGGTGAAGTTATGGCTGTGGTTCAGACCGCGATGCTGGCGGGTATGCCTTATACGGGCTTGCGTGATGCAATTATCGCGCACCCGACTATGGCAGAAGGTCTCGGCGGCCTCTTCTCGAATTTATAGTGACGATTCGAAGGATGATCCATGGCGCAACGCGGCGATTTGAGGCGCGGCGTGGCAATGACCGCTTTCACCCGACTTGGACAGCTCGGGAGCATAAGGAAGCGTGGGGCACCCATGCCGAATGGTGACATCTCTCGACATTCCTTCGAGGGGGCAGCCAACTACTACCGTCCCACGCTTTGGCATGCTCCCCCGCTCGGAGAGGTCGATCACCCGCGCACCGGGCGGTCGCCCCACCGACCGCTCGATTCTCGCAATCCAGTTGCCCGCGACGAGGATCTCGGCCGGACCGGCCAGGGTATCGAAGATACCGTCGAACACATTACCGCACACCAAAACGAATCCTCTCACCTCAGCGCCTCCTCGCACCGTCATCCTTCCGATCCTCTGGCGCGCGCGTTTTTGGGGCCGCCGGGGCGGATTCGCCAGCGACCGGAAGATGCCAGCTGCGGCGAATGGCCATGAACCGGAGTCCAAAGCAGAGGGCCGCGCCGGCGATCGTCACCGCGGTCGGCGGGAGCCGCAACAGGGCGCCGATCACCACCACGGCCGCGCCGGCCAGGGCGGCGACGGCATAGAGATCGGCGCGCAACACGGTGGGGATCTCGGCCAGCAGCACATCGCGGGTCATGCCGCCGCCGATCCCGGTCAGCATCCCGAGGAGCGCCGCCATGAGCGGGTTGAGCCCGAAGTCGAGCGCCTTTTGCGTGCCGGAAACCGCGAAGAGCGCCAGCCCAGCGGCATCGAACAGGAGCACCGGACTGCTCAGCCGGTCGATCACGGAAGGCCGCCAGAAGGTGAAGATCCCAGCCAGCATCGACACCGCCAGATAGCGCCAGTCGCTGATCGCCCCCGGCGGCACCGCACCGATCAGCAGATCGCGAGCGATCCCTCCGGCATTGCCCGCCGCAAACGACAGCACCAGAACCCCGAACAGGTCGAGCCGGTGCTTGACCCCCGCCGTCGCGCCGCTCAGCGCAAAGACAAAGGTTCCGATGAGATCGAGCACCAAGAGGAGCGTGTCCATCCCGGGTTCTTCTACCCCAAACCGGGCAACCCGCTGCTCTTCAGTCCCGGATCGGCCCGATCGGCCGCCCTATGGCGCGAGCCACGCGCGCGCCGCGACGATCAGGGCCTCGACGCCGGTCTGCAAGGTCGGATGAATGACGGGGGCAAAGCGCGGATTGTGGTTGGTCGGGATCTCGTTGAGCCGGCCGGCCTCTTTGGCTTTCGCATAGCGCTCGGGGTTGGTGCCGCCGACAAACCAGAACACGGAGGGCGCGTGCCATTCCGCACCAAACGATCCGAAATCCTCGCTCGCCGGCGCCGGTCCGGTCTCGATCACCCGGTCGGCGGAGAAGTGTCGGCGGAACGCATCGGCGACGCACTTGCTTGCCGCGGGATCGTTGACCACCAGGGGATAGCGGTCGAGCGGTGTGATCTCCGGCGGCCGGGGCGCGCCCGAGGCCGCGGCCTCGGCGTTGACGATCCGCTCGATCGCGGCGAGCACGCGCTTACGCACCCCTTCGTCAAAGCTGCGCACATTGAGCTTGATGACGGCTTCCTCGGGAATGACGTTCTCCTTTGTCCCGGCCTGCAACGAGCCGATCGTGACCACGGCCGCTTCGGCGGCGGCGAGTTCGCGAGAAACGATGGTTTGCAGGCGCATAACCGTTGCCGCCGCCATCACCACGGGGTCGATGCTGGCCTGCGGCATCGAGCCGTGCGCGCCGCGCCCGAACAGGCGGATCTGCAGGCTGTCGGCCGCGGAGGTGATGGCTCCGGCGCGCCCGCCGATGGCCCCCGCCGGTCCGACCATGACATGCTGGCCGAGCACGACGTCGGGCTTGGGGAAGCGGTCGAAGAGCCCGTCATCGATCATCGCCTGGGCGCCTTCCGCCGTCTCCTCCGCCGGTTGGAACACCGCCATTACGGTCCCGCGCCAAGCGTCGCGGGCTTGCGCGAAGATCGCCGTCGCGCCGACGAGCCAGGTGTCGATTTCAGAAGACGCCTTCAGCAGTTACCAGAAGACCTCTTCAGTGGAGCCACTTTTTTGGCTGTGGGGTGCTCCGGCTTCTGAGTACCGGCTCCACTGCCGGCCCACCCGGCGCGGTTCAGCGTATCGATCAATGTCGAGCGGGGGACCTTGAAGGTCCGGCACACGGACGCCTTGCTGGTGCCGCCATCGAGCGCGGCGATGACCTGCTCGATCTGCTCCGGATCGAGCGCGGGCGGGCGCCCCCCTTTGCGCCCGCGCCGGCGGGCGGCGGCAAGCCCGGCCATGACCCGCTCCTTGATCAGCGCCCGCTCGTACTGAGCGAGCGAGCCAAAGATGTTAAACAGGAACTCGCCATGCGGCGTCGTGGTGTCCATCTGCTCGGTCAATGAGCGGAATGCGACGCCCTTGGTCTTGATCTCCTCGACGATGCGGATCAAGTGCGAGAGGGACCGGCCGAGGCGATCGATCTTCCACACAACCAGCACGTCGCCGGAGTGCAGGAACTCCAGGCAGGCTTTCAGCCCCGGCCGATCGTCGCGCGCGCCCGAGGCCTTGTCCTGATACAGGTGCCGTTCGTCGACGCCGGCGCCGATCAGCGCGTCGCGCTGCAGATCGACCGACTGGCGCTCGTCAGCGGAGGAGGTGCGCATGTAGCCGACCAGCATGTGCGGGAAACCTCATCGGCGGGGTTTCCGTATCATATCTCATTCCGACAGGGTTTGTCGTACAAGTTTCGACCCCCGGGCGAGGGAGCCGTGCCGCCCTCAAACTTCCTGTCGGGAATCAGATGTTTGCCGTCGCCCCAACCGGAGGGATCTTCGGCGGGTTGGTCATGATCGGCACCCCGATCGCGGCGAGATAAGCGTCCATCTCGGCCCTGTCCCGCCGACCTGCCGACAGGTTCAAGAGCTCCCGCACGCCCCAGGCCACATACGGATCGCGCCGCGCCTGCGAGATCTTCGCCTCCCACCAGGGCAGACGCGGCCAGCGATATTCCGGAGGCCGCGGCGACGGCAGATCCGGCGGTTCCTCTCGCAGCGGCGGCCGCAGGAGTGCCGGCTCGTTCTCTTTCAGCGCCGGCAGTTCGCCGGAGATCAGCGCGTGAGCGGCTCGGCTCGTCACCCTCAGCACGAGCTCGCGCCGCTCGGGCGACATCGCCTCAAAGGGCGTCAGACGCCCGAGGCCCTGGTGGAACGCAAGTCCGCAGTCGCGCCAAATCCGCGCGACAGACGCGTAGGCGCCACGACGCAGCATTCCCGAGGGACGGGTCATCTCGTCCACCAAGGTGCGCAAGCCGCGCAGCCACACGCCGGCATGGACCCGATCGCCCGCGGGCAGCGTGACCGTACCCGTCGTCACGGCCGCGAGCGTCAAGCGATCGAGCGCGATGATTTCAGGCGAGGCCGGGCGCGCCGGTACCCATCGGTAGGAACCCGCCGGAGCCCCCGTACCCTGGTAGAAGGGCTCCAGCATTTCGCCGTGGACAGGACAGCTCGCCATCCAAGCCGCCCGCCAGCGAATCCGGGTGTAGGGGACCCGATCCGAGGCGAGGCAGCGCCGGCATGATCGCGGGTGGTCATCGAGCAGGTCGGCACAGATCCAGGGGCGCCAGTTCGTGCCCAAGCCGGTGATCGACATTGTGCGCCGGGGAGCGGTCGGTGCCAGGCTGCCGAACTGGCAGACGTAATCGGTGTAGAGCGCTGCGCTGTTGTGGTCTTGTGCCGTCACTTCAACGCCCATGAGAAGGGCGCCGTATCCGGCGAGCGTCATGGCGCGCACGCGCTCGCGCGGCGCCCCGGTGCGCTCCGTCAGGGTGCAAAGGAAATCCTCCGGCGGATGATCGTCGAGGACACCGAGATAGTCGGCTGGGGAAGGGAAGCCGAGGGCCGCTTCGATGAAGCGGTGCGGCTCCAGCCTGTAAACTGCGCTCAATCTGCGCACCCACGACGACAGCGCCTCGTCCGGCAGGGGCTGCGGATGCAGAGGGAGCCGCCGCGTCACGCGGCGCTGCGGGGCACAGCGCGATCGAGCTGGGCGCGGCGCTCGTCGGGACCGCGATAGGCAGCCTGGGCGAGGGCGCGCCCGGTGATCGCCTCCTCGCCGCTCTCGATCGCCGCGACCGCGGCGGCCCGCACGAAC
>JBOHMF010000050.1:0-14267 GCA_050730055.1 Allostellaceae bacterium | reverse complement strand
CAGCCGAGCGAGGTGATGATCTCGCGATAGGCCGCTTCGGGAAAGGCTTTCAAGGTCTGCGTGCGCACCGTCCCCAGCATGCCGAGCACCAGCGTAAAGCGCGCCGCCACCGCGTCGTCCGGCGCCTCGTAGACGCCGATCAGGTCGTACTGTCCCAGCGTCATATAGAAAGACTTGAACTCGCCGCCCATCTCGGCGAGGGCGCGCTTGGCGGTCTCGATCCGGCGCGGCGACTCCTTGACCTGCTGGGCGCCCCGGTCGGTCCAGTTGGCAAGCATGACGTAGGTTGGCACGGCTTTCCTCCCTCGATGACCGGCGGCGCTTCCCGGGGTACGGCGCAGCGCGGGTTCTGCCGCGGTCGGCGCACGTGGAGGCCATCCTCCCTGTCCGCCGGGGCAACAGCATAGCACCGCAGCGACCGGCTGCTAAAGCTGCGCTATGATGGGTGCTGGCCTAATTCGGCCACTAGACGCTCAAAGTAGGCCACTCGCTCATCTGCGCCCTCCGTCGATCACTCGGAAGCGACCATAGGGCCGACCACCTGGCCCCGGCAGCACGCCGTCGAGCGCGGCGTCCACAAGCTCGCCGATCGTCCAAATATGATCAGTCACGTCAAGCTGCATCGCTGGCGTCACTCTCAGGGTCTCATGGACCCGGCAAAGGTTGTAGTGCGCCACGTACAGCGCGACGGCGGCCCAGTGGTTCTCCAGCTTCTTGCTGAATGCGTTGGTGAGGCGCGTGAACCGCCGCTGCTGCATCCTTAGCGTCAGGTTCTGCCGTTCGATGTAGCTGGTCGATAGCTTGCTCGGGTTCCCGATGATCGGGCGCCGCATTACCGCTACTACAGCAGTCGGGGAATAGCGCCGCGCGGCTTCTACCGTCTCCTCCGGTGCGGCATAATGCTTCTCGATCGTGCCATAGGCGCAGTCGATCCCGAAGGCGCGCTCGACGGCATCGGGATACGCCGAGAAGGCATCCGACGATAATTCGGGCGCACCGAGGACACGGGAACGGAGATCGGCGAGGAAGGCGCGGCAGTTGTCGCCATTCCGCTTGCCGACGCGCCACGAGACGATCGCCTTGGCGGCTCCAGCGAGCGCCAGGAACACATATTGGTCGCCGTAATCGTCGGGATCGGTCGGTTTCAAATGACGCTGCTTCGTGTGAATAAATGACCACGCTTCGTCCAATTCCACGCGGCCGACATTCAGGCCGCGCATCATCGCATCGTGCAATTTAGCGCAGCCATCGCCGACGCGGACGCCGAGACTCAGGATCGTGCCGCGATTAACGCCGGTAAGCCGCTCAGTCGCGCGGACACTGACGCCCTCACAAAGCGCCGCTATCGCTTCAACCTGTTTCTCTCTCGGGAGGATGTTCATGGGGGCCAGTCCATGACGCGGGACGGGCCGCCACATTCGGGATTCCGCGAATCGATCGGCTCTGATATAATCGCCGGCACGATCGCGGCTCGGGGGGCCAGTCCCTAGGGTTGCGGTCCAGGGGTCGGCCGCCGCTCCAACGGCGACCGGCTCCGCTCGGTTGGCCCCTTGTGGAAGGGGGCCGGGTACGCGCGCCAACGGCTCTGATGGAAGGAGCCGTAATTGCGGAGGTGATAGGATTCGAACCTACGGAACCCGGATGGCTTGGACTCCGGCCGGGTTCTCCGGAGTGTAAATCCGGTGCAATCAGCCGCTCTGCCACACCTCCACGGAAAATCATGGCGCCTCGCCCTCATGCGGCGGGGCGTCATCGTCTCCAGCACCAAGCGGCACGTTGGCGATCTTCGCGCCTTCAGCCGTGAGCCGGAAAACTCCCTCGCGCGGCCGAACCAAGTAGCCGCGCTTGACGTAATTGAACATCTGCGACCGCAGCGTATCGCGCTCTACCGACAAGCCGGCCTCGCCGCAGAAGGCGAGAATGCGGTCAAGATCCGATTCGCCCTGGCGCCCGATAGCGCGCAGCACCTCTTGCCACCCCTTCGACAGCGACCGCTTCCGTCGTGCGGCCGGTTGCTGTCGTCCGTTTCGGCGGCGAGCCGGCGCGGCCACTTCCCCCACGGCGGCGCGGGCACGCTCCAATGCATCGAGTTCGACCCGCGCGTTGTTCAGATCGCGCTCCGCGCGGGCAAGCTTGTCGCGCGCCTCGGTAATCAGTTTATCCAACGGATGCGGCGTCGCGTTCATGGCGGCCATTATACTAAACGCTACGCTAAACGCAACGATCTTTATCCCGCGTTGCGTTTGACTCCTCTGGCGTACAACGCCCCCGTCTCGGAGGTGTAGGGGTGCCCAAAAAGCCGCAAAATTCGGAGGTGGACGCGTATGTCTATATCAAGGAGAATCTAAAGCTCCTTGGCTGGGATACGCGCAACCCGGCGCGCCATCCGGCCGGCCGAGTCTACACCCAGAATGAGTGCCTTTCCCATCCGGAGATCAAAAAGGCATTCGGGCTAAGCAGGCCAGAAAACGTCGTCAAAATCTCCGAAACGACTTATTGGGTCATAGAAGCGAAGCGCAATCACAAGCAGCTCACGCAAGCGATCAGTGAGGCAGAGGATTATGCGGCGGATCTTAACAAGGGCAGCATTATTCGCGCGTCTTTTGTCTCCGGGATCGCGGGAAACCAACTCGACGGTTATCTGATTCGCACGAAATTTTTTGCCGGCCGCAGTTGGAAGTATATTAGTTTCAATGGAAAGGATATCTCGTCTCTGATATCCCCTGAGATCGCGCGGGTCGTTCTGGAGCAGGGGCCAGCAATTGCCGACGTTCCGATCGATGAGACGCTATTCCTTTCCAAGGCCGAGAAAATCAACCAGATACTTCATCTCGGCGGCATTAATAAGGATTATCGGGCGCGCGTAATGGCGGCCCTATTGCTGGCGCTTGTCGATGAGACCATGCCAAATATCGATGCCAGCCCGCACGTCCTAATTCAGGACATCAACACGCGAGCCAAGGAGGTCTTGCGAAGCCAAAGTAAAGAAGAATTCTATGAATACGTCAGGATAAGTCTGCCGGCGTCTCAAGACAATCACATACAGTTCAAAAGCGCATTGGTTAAGACAATACAAGAGCTACAAAACCTTAATATACGCTCTGCTATGAACTCCGGAACCGATGTTCTCGGCAAATTCTACGAAGTGTTCTTAAAGTACGGAAACGGGGTTAAAGAAATAGGAATTGTTCTAACGCCTAGGCAAATTACCAAATTTGCTGTAGAAGTAACGAGCATTACAGAATCGGACATTGTTTACGATCCATGTTGCGGAACGGGAGGGTTCCTTATTGCTGCATTTGACCACATAAAGCAAACTCGGAATCCATCGCAAATTGACCGCTTCAAACAGAACAATTTGTTTGGGGTTGATCCAGATTCGGCAGTCGTATCCCTTGCTATTGTCAATATGATTTTTCGCGGAGACGGGAAAAATAACATCATCGAGGGGAGCGCACTCAATAAGAACCTGCACAGGACGGTGCGGAAAGGCACGATCACAGCAGAATATGCGCCTGACCCGCCGGAGCCGGAGCAAGCAGTCGTCTCTCGGGTTCTGATGAACCCCCCCTTTGCATTGCCGAGCAGCGAAAATAAGGAATTCCGATTTATCAATGCCGCGCTCGCGCAGATGCAGGATAGTGGTATTCTGTTTTCAGTGCTTCCCTATTCGGCCTTGGTCAAGTCTGGAGAGTACCAACTTTGGCGAACCCAGATTCTCGACAACCATACACTTCTCTCTGTTATTACGTTCCCGCCCGACCTGTTCTACCCGGTCTCTGTCCATACGGCTGGTATCTTTCTGAAAAAAGGTCTTCCGCATCCTCGTGAGCAGAACATCTTGTGGATAAGGGCAATAAATGATGGTCTCGCAAAATTGAAGGGAAAACGTCTCGCCAGCACGCGAGCAAAAAATGATTTCCCTACTATAATACCCATCCTGAAGGCATTTTTAATGAATCAAACGCACCCGATATCCAATGTGAAGGAATTCTGCAAAGCATGTCCGATTGATTTTGATGATCCGCTTCTAGAATTAGTGCCAGAAAATTATCTCGATGAAATTCCTGCTACACCGCAAGAGCTTGCGGCAGGAATTGAAGCTGTCATGCGCAACACGACAGCATATTTGGTCCGTGCTGGGAGAAAGCAGCAATGGTCGTGAAGATATCCAATCTATTCGAGGTGTCGTCTGGAGACTTTCACGCACTGAAAGAATTAGATGAAGGTGGAATACCATTGGTGTCTTGTGGTGACACTGATAATGGTGTTATAGGTTATTATGATATACCAGAGAGCAAGCGTTATCGCCGAGCAATTACGGTATCTTATAATGGATCATGGCCGATCATGTCAAAATTCCACCCTTACGTCTTTGGGGCGAAGGACGACGTAGCAGTTTTGGTGCCGCACACGGATATGAGCGTCCTGGCTCTGCTGTATGTCTCGGCACTCCTAAACCGAATGACATGGCGTTACAGCTACGGCCGCAAGTGCTTCAAGGAGAAGCTGGAGGGCGTCGAGATTCCTGTTCCAACTGTAACGATGGGCAATGAGATTCGTGTGGACGAAGCGGCAATCCAGAAGGCTTTCCCGAAAGGGGTTCGACAAGCCGGCTTAGAGATTGCGGAGGGCGCCGGCGAATGGCTCGCCAACATCTGAGGCCAAATTCGGCCACCTAGCCCCAAAACCGGCCACTACCCTATGATGAGGCAAACCGAAGGGGAAAAGGATGGCCGCAAGGCTTCTGTGCGCCGCCGTGCTCGCCCTCGTCGCGCTGTTGCGCCCCGCCGTGCCGGTCGCGGCGCCGGCCGCGAGCGCACGCTGGCAGGTCGTCCTTGCCGCCGGAGACGGCAGCCTGCCGGTGTTTGACAATGCGACGGCGGCCTTTGCCCGCCTTCTCGAAAAGGCCGGCGTGCCGCGCGGGAACATCCACCGCCTGACGGCGAGCGCGGCCGGATTGCGGGCCGGGGTCGAGCCGGCCACCCGCGGCCGGCTGCTGCGGCAGATCGCCCAATTGCCGGCGCGCCCGGGCGAGCGCTGCCTCGTCTTTCTGACCTCGCACGGCGAGCGCGGAGCAGGTCTCTGGCTCGCCTTGTCGGACGGGGTCCTGACCCCGGACGAACTCGCCCGCGCGCTTTCGGGCGGCTGCGCCGCGGTGCCGAGCGTCGTCATCGTGTCGGGCTGCTACACCGGCGCTTTTGCCGCCGGAGCCATGCGCCGGCCCAATCGCATCATCCTAACCGCGGCGCGCGCCGACCGGCCGTCCTTCGGATGCCAGGCCGGTCGCACCTACACCTTTTATGACCAGTGCCTGCTCGCGGCCTTGCCGGGTTCGGCGCTCTGGCGCGGCGTGTTTCTACGCACGGCGCGCTGCGTGCGGGACATGGAAGATCGGCTGAACATGGGGCGATCCGACCCGCAGGCCTATTTTGGCGCGGCCGTGGCGCGGCTCTCGGTCGGATTTTGACGCTTCAGTGCGAGACGACGACCCGCACCTCGCCCTGGCGGCGGGTGACGGTAACCGCGACCTCTTCGCCGTGCCGGTGCAGCAGCACGTCGGCAACGCCGTTTTTGAGGCGCAGGCCGCGCAGGTGCAGTTCATCGAGAAACTCAGGCAGCGTCGGCCGCTCAAAGCGGATCTCCTGGGCCCCATGCTCAAAGCCAAGACCAAGGCTCGCCTGCACCAGCGCAAAGATCGCCGCGCTGGCCCAGGCTTGCGGCGCGCACGCCACCGGGTAGAGCGTCGGGGCGACCAGCCGCCGCCACGGGAAGCCGCAGAACAGTTCGGGCAGGCGCCGCAGGTCCATGTGCCCGGCGGCCTCGAACAGGCCCTTGAAGATCCTGAGGGCGCCCGCCTTGTGACCATAGCGGGCAAGACCGAGCGCGATCAGTGCGTTGTCGTGCGGCCACACCGAGCCGTTGTGATAGGACATCGGGTTGTAGCGCGCTGCCGAGACCGCGACCGTGCGCACCCCCCAGCCGGAAAAGGCGGTCATGTCGAGCAGCGCCGCGGCGACGCGCGCCGCCCGCGCGGGATGCGCGATCCCGGTCAACAGGGCGTGGCCGGCATTTGAGGAGACCACCCGGCACGGCCGCTTGTCGCCGTCGAGCGCCAGGGCGTAGATCGACAGATCCTCGCACCAGAACGCGTCCTCGAACCGCGCGCGCAGCGCCTCGGCCTCCTGCGACAGCCTTGCCGCCGCATCCTCCTCCCCGAGAACAGCGGCAAGCCGGGCGGCGTGGCGCTTTGCGGCATAGACATAGCCCTGCACCTCGCAGAGCGCGATCGGCCCTTGGGCGAGGCGCCCATCCTCGTGAAAGATCGAGTCGCCCGAATCCTTCCAGCCCTGATTGGCGAGGCCCGTGGGGCTTTTGGGGTCGTACTCGACAAAGCCATCGCCATCGGGATCGCCATAAGTATCGATCCAGCGCAGGGCCGCGCGGGCGTGGGGCCACAAGGCGCGGACCGTGTCGAGATCGCCGGTCCGTCCGTAATACTCGCCGAGCAGCATGACAAACAACGGAGTCGCATCGACGCTGCCGTAATAGCGCGCAAACGGCACCTCGCCGAGCCGCGCCATTTCGCCCTCGCGCATCTCGTGCAGGATCTTGCCCGGCTCGGCATCGCGGGCAGGGTCGATCCCGGTCGCCTGGGTGGCAGCGAGAAACCCCAAGACGCCGCGGGCAATCGCCGGATCGAGCCAAAGCGTCATCAGGGCCGTGAGAATGCCATCGCGCCCGAACGGCGTGCTGAACCAGGGGATCCCGGCAAAGGGGTAGGGGCCGTGCTCGGTCTCGCTGATCAGCATATAGAGATCGGCGACGGCGCGCCGCGCCATCTCGTTGAACAGCGGGTTTGAGCTGTTGAGACTCGCCGCCCGCCCGCTCGACTGCCGCAGCGCCCGCCGGGCGGTGCGCAGCGAACTGTGATAAAGGCGCCCGACCGGCATTTCCCGGCGACCGTCGTCGCAGCCGATGCGCACCGCGACCCGCATTCCTTCCCCCGGCCTCAGCGACAGTTCAAAGACAGCCGAGGCCGTGTCGAGGCGGGTCGGCACCGGCTCAAAGGCGATTGTGGTGACCTGTTCGAGACCATCGAGAGCCCGATAGTGCAACGCCACCATGCCGGCGGACAGGCGCTCCGCCCAGGTTTGGCCGCGCCGGGCGCGGCGCGCCCCGCGCACCTCAAAAAGATCGGCAAAATCGGCGGCAAAATGCAGGGCAAGGGTGATGAGGTGCGGGCGCAGATCAAAATTGCGCACCAGGAGGCGCTCGTAGCACGCACTGTCCCAGACGAATTTGAGCCGGTTGACATGGATCAGTTCGCCGCGCAGCAGCCCCGCGCCGCGCCCGGGCTGATCAGGGTTGGCCAGATCGACGCTCAGCGCCGCATTGTCTTCGTGCAGGTTTGAGCTCAACAGCAGCGGCGCGACGCCGTTGAGGCGCAGGTCGAGTTGCGACAAAAAGCGCGTGTCGCGATGATAGAGACCGTCGGAGCTGCCGTACCCGGCGAGGATGTCGCCGCGCCGGTCAAACACGGCAAAGGTCTGGCCGTGCTTCAATGTGCGCGGGCGCCGCTCCTGAAACGAGGCGCTCGATTCGATATGGAAACGTTCGGCCTCGCTCTCCTCGGGTGGCCTTGCCACCGACACGATTAGATCGCCGCCGTCAGGCGGCGCTCCACGCCGATTCCGCGGCGTTCACACCCGCCGTCGCCGCGGCCCGAGCGGGCAAGTCGGCGCCGCGGCCGATCTGCTGTTGGTAGAGCGCAACATAGTCGTGCACCATCCGCTCGACCGAGAAGCGCCGCTCAAAGCGCTGGCGTACGGCGGCACGATCGAGGCTCCCCGCGAGAGACACCGCGGCGGCGGCTTCCTCGACCGTATCGACAACAAAGCCGGTCATACCCTGATCGACGACCTCGGGGATCGAGCCGCGCCGAAAGGCGATTACCGGGGTGCCGTTTGCCATCGCCTCGATCATTGCCAAGCCAAAAGGTTCGGGCCAATCGGCCGGAAACAGGAGAGCCATCGCATCGCCCAGAAACGCTCCCTTCTGGTCCTCGCCGATTTCGCCCAGAAACTCGACGAGCGGGTCCTTCAGCAGGGGCTTGATCCGGGATTTGTAGTAGGAGCGATCGATCTTGTCGACCTTGGCCGCGATCGCCAGCGGTACGCCGGCGCGGCGCGCGATCTCGACCGCCCAATCCGGCCGTTTCTCCGGACTGATGCGGCCGATAAAGGCGAGGTAGCCGCCGTCGCCTGCACCCGGCGAATAGAGATCGGGCGGCAGCCCGTGATAGACCGTGCCGCGCCAGTTTGCCCAGGAAAGCGGCTGGCGCTGCGCGTTCGAGATCGAGACCAGCGGCATCTTCTGATATTCGCGGAACAGCGGCTGGAGGTCGGGGAGATCGAGCCGACCATGCAGCGTCGTCAGCGTTTTCCGGGGGTTGCGCGCGGACAGCGGAAAATGCAGGTAGTCGATATGAAAATGGAGGATATCGAACGCGTCCGCCCGTCGCCTCACCTGGTTCAGCAGAATCATGTGATGGGCTATTGCGTCGCGGCACTCGGGATCGAGCCGCAGCGCACGCGGGCAGGGGGCGCAGAGTTCGGCTGTCGTGCGCGAATCGCCGCTGGCGAACAGGGTCACTTCGTGCCCCTGGCGGACCAGTTCCTCGGTCAGATAGGATACGACCCGTTCCGTACCGCCATAAAGTTGCGGCGGGCAGCTTTCATATAACGGTGCAATCTGGGCAATCTTCATTGGAGCAATCGCCTCCTCGACTTTTGCATGCTCCCGCTCTGCGGAGGGCTGAGCGGCGCCCGTCCGTCCTGGTCTGTCGGGGCAGCAAGACTGGCAGTGATAAACCGATGAAATTTCGGGGAAGTTCCCGCTGGTCGCGGAGCTCTCGGGAGACAGCCCTTGCCTGCGCCCGAGCGATGGAGATGGCGGGTCTCGTTCCCGCCCTTCTGTTACTGGCGCTGTCCGGCGCGCACGCCGCAAGCGCGCCGCCCTGGCAGGGGGTCTATTGGGGCGAAAGCGCGACGGCCTTGCTGCGGCATTTTGGCCGCGACGCCGTGCGGCTGCCGCGACCGGTCGATTTTGGCGACAGCACGGCCGAGGTGGTGCTGCCCGAAGCCAGGATCGCGGGATACCGCGTCGTTGCCTTTTTTCAGATGGACAAGCGCACCGGCGGGCTAAAGCGCATCCAGACCGAATGGCCGCATGCCACCGTCAACCCGGCCGCCTTTCGTGCGCTGCTGGCGGTGCTCGCGGCGGCTTACGGCGCGCCGGATCGGCTCTGCACCATCCGGCCGACCCCGGCGGATGGTTTTCAGGCCGGGGCGGAAGCGCTGTGGCGGCGCCGCGGCGATCGGGTCCGCGCCATTTTCCGCGACACCACGCTCGCGGCGCTGGAAAGCTGTCTCGGGGCGATGACGGCCCCCTGCGGTCTCACCGGCCGGCTTCTGCTGCGCATCAGTCCAGCCGGTGCCGCGGCTGCACGCTGCCCGAGCGGATAGCTTCCCGCTTCTGAAGCAGCGAGGGTTGCGCCCCGACCTCTTTGTCTATTTCGCAGGTTCGAGCTGGCCGCGGATTTCGCCGGCCGGATTTTTGGCCGTGTGGATGTTCACATAGGTCTTGCCCCTTTCAAGCGCCGACATCTGCGTCGCGCTCAGCGTAGCCGATCCCTGGATCGGGCTCGTCAGGTTTCCGGTGAACGGCAACATCACGGGGGCATTCGCGTCGGGACCGGCGGGACCGTGGATATGGGCGGCCGCAGCCGGGCCCGGGACGCTGAGGCCGGCATAGCGCACGATCCAGCTGAGATGCCGGGTGGCGGTGTTCAGCTTCATCGTCGCCGTTCCGTGGCCATTGGTCGTCACCGCCGGAACCTCGGCAGCGCCACTCAACTTTGCCGTGTACGTAACCATCTGGGCCGAGGCGATTCCCGAAGTGCAGGCAAGCACGAGGAGGCCGAAAAGCGGTGCCGACAACGGGCGCATCCTGATTCCCCCTGAGAGTTGGAGAGGGCAGCCTATGTGAGCCGCCGGCAAACGAGAAGCTGAAAATGACGCAGAGCGGCGGATGGCCTCGCTCTCCCGACTGACCTATGCTGCGCGGCGCAAGATTGGCGCGGGAAGGGCGCGAGGGATGGCGATGGATCGGACGGTGTCGGCCACCCCGGCGCTCGCGCTGCGGCAGCCGATCCTGCGCTCCTACGCCGGTGCGGCGCTGGCCGCGATCGTCGCGCTGACAGTCGTGCGGCTGCTGTGGCTCGCCTTTCAGCGGACCGATCTCTACCCCGACGAGGCGCAATACTGGTTCTGGGCGCAGCATCCGGCATTTGGCTATTATTCGAAACCGCCTCTCCTTGCCTGGCTGATCGCGCTGACGACCGGCCTTTTTGGCAACGGCGAATTCGCCATCCGGCTGTCCGCGCCGTTGCTTCAGGCCGGGGCGGCCTTTTTTGTCTATGCGATTGCGGCGCGCCTTTACGATGCGCGCATCGGCTTCTGGTCGGCGCTCGCCTATGCCAGCCTCCCCGGCGTCTCGGCTTCCGCTTTTATCATCTCGACCGATGCGCCGCTGATGCTGCTGTGGAGCGCCGCGCTCTACGCCTTCATCCGCGCCCGCGAGCGGGGTGGGCGCGGCTGGTGGCTGGCGGTTGGGGTCGCTGTCGGCCTCGGCCTTCTCGCCAAATACGCGATGGCCTATTGGGTGCTGTCGGCGCTTGCCTTTGTTGCGCTGGACCGCGCCGAGCGGCGGCATCTGGCCCCGCTCCTGATCGCGCTCGGCCTCGCCTTTGCGATCTACTCGCCAAACCTCGTGTGGAACGCGCAGCATGGTTTTGTCAGCTATCTGCACACCAGGGACAATGCCGATCTCGCCGGGTCGCTCTACCACCCGCGCGCGCTGATGCAGTTCTTCGCCTCACAATTCGCCGTGTTCGGCCCGCTGTTCTTTGCCGCGCTGGTGGCGCTGCTGGCCAACGCGCGGTTTCTCGCCGAGCCGCGCGCCCGCCTCCTCGCCGGCTTTGCCTTGCCGACCTTGGTGATCATGCTGGTGCTGAGCTTTCTGTCGCGCGCTCATGCCAATTGGGCGGCGCCGGCTTATATCTCGGCCGTCGTGCTGGTGGTGCGCTGGCTGTTCGAAAGCGGCTGGCGGCGGTTTGTTCCGCTCGCCGTCGCGCTGCATCTGGTTGCGGCGGTGGGAGCATTTGCCGCGCCCGCGGCGTTTGCCGCGCTGGGCCGGCCGTTGCCGGCGAAATACGATGCGCTGCACCGGCTGCGCGGATGGCGCACGCTCGGCCGCGAGGCTGGCGCGGTTCTCGCCAAGCATCCCGGTTTTCACCTGCTCGCCGATGATCGCGAGGTCCTCGCCGCGCTGATCTATTATGTGCGGCCGCACCCGTTCGACGCCGCGAAATGGGACGTAAGACGCCGCCCCACGGATCAGTGGGATCTGACGAACAGCCTGTCAAAGTATCGCGGCGACAGTTTTCTGCTGGTCTCGAAGCACGATCTTGTCGGCGAGATGCGGCCGAGCTTTGCCGCGATCGAGCGCATCGGCGCCCTCACCATCCCGATCGGGCCGGGCATGGCCCGCCATTTCACGCTCTATCTCGCCCGCGATTTCAAGGGTTATCGGTGACAAACCCGGTCGCACTCAGGGAACCAAGCGATAGCCGCCGGGTTCGCTGACCAGGATCGCGGCGCGGGCGGGGTCGCGCTCGATCTTCCGGCGCAGGCGGTAGATGTGGGTTTCCAGGGTGTGAGTGGCGACGGCGGCGCGATAGCCCCAAACCTTCCCGAGCAGCGCCTCGCGCGCGCTCACCCGGTTGCCGGCATGGTAGAGATATTCAAGGATCGCCGCCTCCTTTTCGGTCAGGCGTACCTCTCTGCCGGTGCCGGCCTCGATCAGCAGCTTGACACCGGGACGGAAGGCATAGGGGCCGATCATGGCAGCAGAATCGGCACTCGGCTTGAGGCGGGCGTGCAGCCGCGCCACCAGATCGCCGATGCGCAGCGGTTTGGTGATCTCTTCGTCGGCCGCGCCGGCAAAAGCCCGGTGCGCGGCGGTCATAGCAGGATTGGTCAGCAGAAAGATCGGCGCCGCCCCGGCGGTCGCGCGCAGCCGTTGCGCCAGCCCCTCCACGTTCCGCCCGCCCGGCGCGTTGTCGAGCAGCACGGCGTCGCAGCGGAATGAGGCGGCAAGATCGAGCGCGCGCGGCTCGAGCGCGCAGGCGAGGCAAGCGAATTCGCCGTTGCGTTCGAGCTGTTCGACCAGCGAGCGACACAATGCGGCGTCGTTGGCGACGATCAGGATTCTCCGGACGGCAGCCATGACCCTTTCCGCCGTGGCGGGACACCTCGCCCGAGGCACCGCCTTCGCCGATTGTGCGCACTCCTCGCCGGCAATATCCCCGATAACGGGTGGTGAAACCAGCCGATCGCCGTCTTCTGTGTTCCCCGTGCAGGGCTGCCGCGGCGAATAGGTCTGCCCGCATCGCTGCGGCATCCCTATATGATCGGCGGCAAAGGAGAGAGACGTGGCGGAGCGCAACATCCCGATGGCGCCGCGCGGCACGGCCGCGACCCCTCGCCCCGATGCCGGGCACGCCCTTGGCCGCGCCATCACCGCGTTGCGCCGGGGCGAGCCGGTGCTGATCCGCGACGAGGGGTCTTCCGTACTCGCCCTCGCCGCCGAGCTCGCGAGCGAGGACAATCTGCGACGGCTCTATGCGATCTCGGCCGGGGCGGCTCACGTCGTCCTGACCCGCCGTCGCGCCGTCGCGCTGGGTTTGGCCGCGCGCACGGAGTTGGCGGGCGCATTGGCGATCCCGGTGGCGCCGGGCCTGTCGTCCGCGGTCATCCGCAACCTCGCCGATCCTGCCGCCTCGCTGGGCGCCGAGCCGCCCGGGCTTGGCCCCGCGCCGGCTCCCGCCGAGGGCGCCGCCTTTGCCGCGGTCGTCCTGGCCAAGCTCGCCGCCCTTCTGCCGGCCGCTCTGGTGGTGCGTCTCGGCCCCGCCGAGGCCGCTCTCGCCGGCCGCCGTGGCGATATTGCCGCGATCACGGCCGCGGCGACTTTCCGGCGCAACGCGGCGAGCGCCGAATTGGAGCGCGTCGCCGAGGCGCGCGTGCCGCTCGCCGATGCGGAAAACGCCCGCCTGATTGCCTTTCGCCCGCGCGATGGCGGCAGCGAGCACCTGGCAATCCTGATCGGCACGCCCGATCCCGCCGCGCCGGTCCTGGTGCGCCTGCACTCGGAATGTTTTACCGGCGATCTCCTGGCCAGTCTGCGCTGCGATTGCGGTGATCAGTTGCGCGGCGCGATCGCTGCGATCGCACGGGCCGGCGGCGGTGCGCTCTTGTATCTCGCACAAGAGGGCCGCGGCATCGGTCTCATCAACAAGCTGCGCGCCTATCGCTTGCAGGACGCCGGATTTGATACCTATGACGCCAACGAGCAGCTCGGTTTTGACGCCGACGAGCGGGTCTATCTGCCGGCCGCCGAGATGCTGCGGCAATTGGGCTTTGGCGCGGTGCGCCTGCTGACCAACAACCCGGAAAAGGTGGCGGCGCTCGAACGCTACGGTATCCGCGTCGTCGAGCGGGTGCCGCACGTCTTTCCCGCCAACGGCCACAACGAGCGCTATCTGCGCGCCAAGGCAAAGAGCGGGCATCTTCTCTGAAGCGGCCGGGCGGGCGCCGCGCCGGTCTCACGTCCGCCCGGAGTGCCTCGGCTCGGCCTCTCGCCGATATGCAGCACCACAAACACGGCCGCCGCAAAATCCGCCGGCAGCGCGGCGACAATCGTGCGCAGCGCCGGAAAGCCTCCGATCGACGCCAACCGTCTCCGGCGATGTCGCAGCCAGGCTCCGGCCGCTCGGGTTCGCGGCGCGAACGCGCGCGCCACAGCCGCCGATCCATCCGCGGCTTATGGCGGCGGCGGGGCGGGGATGATCTCGCTCTCGACCGGAGCGGGCGGTATTCCAAAGACGAGGCGGATGCGGTAATTCCGCCAGTTGCGGCGATAGGCGCCCGGGTCGGGCAGGGCGATCGCGGCGGTCGCGTGCATCTCCAGCAGCCGGCTCTCGCTCTGCGGCGCGGCGCCGGAGGCGGTCGGCAGCACCACTTCCGGCTGGCCGATACCGGCGAGATCGCCGCCATAGGGATGGCCGGCGATGTTCTGATAGGAAATCGCCGCCGGTGTCGGATTGACCTCGATCGGGCCGGAGGCGGTCGTCCGGTCGTCCGGGG
>JBOHMF010000049.1:0-14317 GCA_050730055.1 Allostellaceae bacterium | reverse complement strand
CTTCAGCATCGAGCAGGACAACAGCGACATTCGCCACTTTATCGCCCGCTTCCGCCGCAAAACCAAGGTCGTCTCCAAGATCGCCCTGATGGTCGACCTCTCTTTGCGGCTCTATCATTACCTGCACGACAACCCGCAAAATCTCGCCGCTGTCCTTACTCCTTTCTTATCTATCTTCAATTAACACTCTCAATCTCGGCCATGGCTCCCCCTTTCCGCAGAAAACCATGCTCTTCTGCACCACATTCCTCAAATGTATCTTAAGTTAGGACTCTCAAAACGTTATATGGCTCGCCGCCCATGCATACATATCTTGCCCAAATTTTCCTCTGAGCACTTGGGCTCGATCTTCTATAGCTAAAGCGTTAAGCCATTCAGGGGTTATTATGTCAAGAGGTTCCATTGATTTCAAGGCCTTACATGTGTATGCGCATATCGTCCGGTCTATATTTCTACCTTCTTCTATAGCAGATATAGAAGGGCATTTTACAATCTTTAAAGACCTGTTTTGATTATCAGCGAAGATTAATTTTTGTAATTAAATCATCAGGTTCCATGAGATCTCACCTCCCTACCGCCCCCGCCCGCGCCTGGTCGATCGCCGCGAGGACGCGGCGCGGGGTCAAGGGTGTCTCGTTGACTTCCCCGCCAAGACCGGCGAGCGCGTCGCGCACGGCGTTGGCGATCGCGGCCGGCGGGGCGACGGCGCCGCCCTCGCCCATCCCCTTCATCCCGTATTCGGTGGCCGTCGCCGGGGTGTGCAGATGGCCGATCTTGATCTCCGGCAACTCGGCTGCGCCCGGCACCAGGTAATCGGCGAGCGTGCCGGCCTGCGGCTGGCCCTCATCATCATAAGGAATTTCTTCGTAGAGCGCGGTGCCGATCCCCTGCGCGACCCCGCCGCGAAGCTGGCCCTCGACAATCATCGGGTTGACCATCGTGCCGCAATCCTCGGCAACTGCAAAGTCGAGGAGTTCGACAAAGCCGGTCTCGGGATCGACAGCGACGACCGCACCATGCGTCGCATAGGAAAAGACGCCGGTGCCGATGGACGGCTCATAGGTCGCGGTGGCATCAAGCAGAGGATCGACGCCGGGCGGCAGCCCGTCCATCCTGACATGCGCGACCTTGGCGATCTCGGCGATCGCGACCTCGCCGCGCGGACCCCGCACCGCGCCCTCGGCGCAACGCACTTCGGCCACATCGCATTGCAACAGGTGCGCGCCGATCCGGCACAGCTTGTCGCGCAGCATGCGGCTGGCGCGCGCCACCGCGCCGCCGGCCATGACCATGCTGCGCGAGGCAAAGGTGCCAAAGCCAAAGGCCGTGCTCTCGGTGTCGCCGTGACGGACCGAGATGTGCGCCGGGTCGATGCCGAGTTCGTGCCCGGCGATCTGCGACAGCGTGGTTTCAAGCCCCTGCCCGTGCGACTGGATGCCGACCATCAGGACGAGGCTGCCATCGGTCAGGATGCGCGCGGTGCAACTCTCATAGCCCGGGATGATCGCGGCGCCGCGGCTGACAAACTCGGCGGCGCCGTGCGCGGTCTGCTCGGCAAAGCTGGCAAAACCGATGCCGATGAGCCGGCCGTCCGGTTCGCCCCGCTGCTGCCGCGCGCGCATCGCGGGAAGATCCAGTAAATCAGCGCATAGTCTTACGCTGGCTGCGTAGTCGCCATTGTCGAGGTGCATCCCGGCGACCGTTGTAAACGGCATCGCCTGCGCGGGCACCATGTTCGCGATGCGTACTTCGACCGGGTCGCGCCCGACGGCGCGCGCGACCTCGTCGATCATCCGCTCGATCGCAAAACAGGCGCTCGGCCGGCCGACCCCGCGATAGGGGCCGAGCGGCCCCTTGTTGGTCGCGACCGTAGAGTGCCGCGCCCGGTAGTTCGCGATCGCATAGGGGCCGGGCAGGTTGCGCGCCGCCATCGACGCCTCGGAATACGGCCCCTGCGGCCACATCCCGTAGGCGCCGGCATCGACCACGATCTCGGCATCGATGCCGAGGATGCGGCCGTCACGATCGGCGTGGGCGGTGACGCGGCAATGGTGGTCGCGGGTGTGCGCCGAGCATAGGAGGTGCTCACCGCGATCCTCGACCAAGCGCACCGGATGGTCGCGTTCGAGCGCCAGCGCCGCAATGATGATCTCTTCCGGGTAGAGCCGCGCCTTTGGGCCAAACCCGCCGCCGACATCGGGGGCGACGACGCGGATGCGGCGCGCTTCAAGATCGAGAAACTCGGCGAGCGCAACGCGCAGCGTGTGCGGCGTCTGGGTCGAGGCGTGGACGACGATCTCGTCGAGCCGCCAGTCGCGCCAGGCGATGACGGCGCGGCCTTCGAGCGGCAGCCCCGACTGCCGGTTCATGCGGAAGTCGCGGGTGACGGTGACGGCCGCCTCGCGCGCCGCGGCGGCGATGTCGCCGCCCTCGACAACCCGCTCGATATAGAGATTGTCGCCCCAGCTCTCGTAGATCAGGGCGCGGCTGTCTTGGGGTCCCCGCACGATCTCCGATCGCACGGGGCTGGCGCGCACCTCGCGTGCGGCATCGACGACCGCCGGCAGCACCTCAAACTCGACCGCGAGACTGCCCGCGATGTCCTCGGCCTCGGCGCGGGTCGGGGCGAGACAGGCGGCGATCGCCTCGCCGACATAGCGCACCCTGTCGGTGGCGAGCGGCGGCCACAGCGGCGCCTTCATCCCGGAGGCTTGCGTCGCGATCCGGATCGGCTTGACCCGCGGCAGATCGGCCGCGGTATAGACGCGACCCTTCAACTCGGGCGGGACCGCGATAGTGCGGATGCGGGCGTGCGCATGCGGGCTGCGCAAAAAGGCGACTTCCAAGGTGCCCGGCATCGTGATGTCGGCGGTGAACTGGCCGCAGCCGATCAGGTGGCGCGCATCTTCCTTGCGCAGCAGCGAGGCGCCAATGCCCGAACCCTCAGGTGCCATCGCGCGTCCTCCGCAAAGCGGCCGCGGCCTCGGCGATCGCGGCGACGATGTTGGTATAGCCGGTGCAGCGGCAGATGTTGCCGGCAAGTCCGTCGCGGATCGCGCGCTCGCTGCCGGTCTTGCCGCGGCGGATAAGGTCATGGGCGGCAATCAGCATCCCCGGCGTGCAGAAGCCGCATTGCAAGGCGTGGCAGCGGTGAAAGCTCTCGCGCAGCGCCGCCATCGCGGCGTCATCGGCAAAGCCTTCGATGGTGCGGACCTCGCACCCGTCGCAGGCCACCGCAAGCACCAGGCAGGCGCGCACCGGCTCGCCGTCGAGAAGAACCGTGCAGGCGCCGCAAACGCCATGCTCGCAGCCGAGATGGGTTCCGGTCAGATGGCGCCGCTCGCGCAGAAAATCGGCGAGCGCGAGGCGCGCCGGCACCTCGTCCTCGATCGCCGCGCCGTTGAGGGTGAAGCAAACCCGGGTCATCAACGCACCTGCGCGATCGCGCGCGCCGCGGCAGCGGTGTGCAGCCGCGCCTCAAAGGCGTCAAAATGCCGGTCGGCGCCGGCGAGATCGTCGGCAATCGCCCGCCGGCAGGCGTCCTCGTCGGCGCGCTCCGTGCCGAGCAGCGCCGCGGTTTTCTCCAGGATCAGCGGCGGACCGTTGGCCGCGCCGAGGGCGATCCGAACCCGGCCGCGATCGGCGACGGCGACCGCGAGCGCATTGGCAAAAGCGCCCGACTTGCGCGCCAGCTTGACATAGCCCCAGCGCGCATCGGCCGAAAGCTTTGGCACCCGGACAGCCTCGATGATCTCATCGGCGGCGCGCGCGGTTTCGTATATCCCGGTGACAAAACCGGCGCAGGAAACCGAGCGCCGACCGGCCGGGCCATAGAGGATCGCCTCGGCATCGAGCGCCGCCAGAACGCAGGGCCATTCGCCGGCCGGGTCGGCGAGCGCGAGGCTGCCCCCAAGGGTGCCGCGGTTGCGCACCGCGCGATAGGCGAGCGTCGCGGCGGCGCGCGGCAAGAGACCCCGCGACGGGTCGGGCACGCGGCCATCCTCGATCGCGGCATGGGTCACGCCGGCGCCAAGGGTCACGCTGTCGCCGTCCTCTTCGACCGCCGCGAGTTCCGGCAATCGGGAGATGTCGATCAGGAGATCGGGCGCAGCCAGCCGCAGGTTCATCATCGCCAGCAGGGATTGCCCGCCGGCCAGGAGTTGCGCATCGCCCGAGCGCTCTGCGAGGATCGCGGCCGCCTCGGCGAGGCTTTGCGGCCGCACATAATCAAAGGCGGGGGCTTTCATCGCCGGCGCCGCTATTTGCGGGCGCGGGCGGCCATTTCCTCGGCAGCGGCAGCGCGCCGCTCGGCAAATTTTGGCACCAGCGGGCGCGACGGCCCGACCGAATTGCCGGCGGCCCCAGGGTTTTTCTGGGCGCCGCCCCAGCCGCTCTCGGACAGGTCAAAGATGACGCCGTCGGGATCGCGGAACTTGATCTCGTAAAAGCTGCCGCCCTTCTGGGCGGGTTCGCCCATCAGCCATTCGCCGCCGGCGCTTTCGACCTGCCGGCGCGCCTGCGCGATGTCATCGACCCAGACCCCGAAATGGTGCAACCCGACGTGGTCCCTGCCGAGACCCTGCGCCGCCTCGTCCGATTTGAAATGCAACAGCGCCACGTTGATGACGCCGTCGGTGAGAAACACCCCCTCGGCGAGGCTCGAATCGGTCTCGCCGACGACTTCGAGGCCAAAGGCGCGCTTGTAGAATTCGGCCGTTTTCCACGGGTCGGGCACCGACAATGCGATATGGCGTAGTTTTCCCATCAGGGCCTCCCGGTCTTGCCTTTGGCGGAGTGCAACACCCCCCGCGCAGGCTGTCAATCCGCATCCTCGCGCCTTGCCGCCGGCCGGTTTTCGGTCTCAAATCGCCAGCGGTATTGATCTTCGCGATCCGGTGGCGGCCATGTCTTCTTCGCGCCGTCTTTTTGGTCTCCTCGCCGCGCTGGCTGTCGCGCTCTTTGCCGGACCGGCCGCGGCGGCCGGCTGCACGGGCAAGCCCGCGGGGCTGGAGCCGCTGATCTGCGGCGAGCCGGAACTGGCTGCGCTCGCCGCCGATCTCGACGGGATCGTCGCCACAAACCGCGCTCGCGCCGCCGATGAGAAAAGCTGGCGCGACGGGCGCCGGACGGCGTGCCCGGCGATAGCGGTCCCAAGCCCCGCTCCGCCGCCCGGCAGCGCCCAGCGCGCGGTCGCCGTCGCCTGTCTTGAGCGTCTCTACCGGCAGCGCATCGCCGTGCTGCGCGCGCCGCAAAACCGGGCGGCGTGGCCGCGCGTCCCGTTTCTGCCAAAGCTCGTCGCCGGCGCCGGCATCCCGCTGTGCACGGCGCTCGCAGGCGATCTTGTCGCCGGGTTTCGCGGCCGGGGCGATACCATCGATCCGCTCGGGGAGCGCGAGATCGGCTTTGCCCCGCAACCCGATCTCGGCGACGAGGACAGTCCGGTCCTGCGCGCCGATTTCGACCTCTACAATACCGGCAAACCTGTCGTCGTGCTCGAATGGACGCAGGATAGCGACGCGGCAAACACGATCGAATACCGGGCTTTTGCCGCACCCGCCGGACTCCTGGCCGCGATCGGGCGCGGTATCGAGCCGCTGTCCGACAGCGTGCGCCAGGCGGCACGGCCCTGGATCGACCGCGCCGCCGTGAAGGCCGGCGCACCGCGCGCCGTCTTTGCTCTTGCAGTCCCGGCACCCGCAGCGCAAAAGCCGCGCTTTTTCACCGCTGAGGGACAGGTCTATGTGCTGGCGCCGATCGACCCGGCGGCCGGAGAGCCGGGCGATCTCGCTGTCTTTCGGCTCACCGGCCCGGCGCGGCTCAACCGCATCTGCACGTTTATGATGCACGCTCCGAGCCCGCCGCCGGCCAGTACCGTCCCCGTGTCGGCGCACGGGGCAGGCTTCTCCGCTCCGGCCTTTGCCGCACTGATCCGGGCGGCTGGACCGCTGACCCCGACCGGCCGGCTGTGCGCGCCGCCACCGGCGCGCGCGGCGCGGCTCAAAACCGAGGCAGAGTGGCGGCCCTGGGTGCTCGACCGCCAGCGCTGGGGTCGGGACCCGCTGGCTTTGGGGACGCTCCAGGTCTACATGCACAACCGCTCGTTCACCGGGCCGGAGATGGCTCGCGATGATCGCGCCTATCAAGCGGCGCGGAACGTCGCCATCGCCGCGCTCGCCCCCTATTACCGCGACACCTTTGGCCGCACCGCGGCGGCGGCACGGCGTTTCGCCGCGCTCTATGCCGACCGCCTCGTCGCCGACGGCTTTGAGGTCGATCCCGACGACAGCGCGACCCTGGCGCTGTTCGACCCCGGCTATGCCGACGAGCAGAAAGCGGAGCGGGCGGCGCTCACCGGCGACACCGCGGGTTTGCGCGCCCTTCTCGGCGACCATCCCAAGGACACGGCCGAGATGCTGAAGGGGCAGCTCGACGCGCCGCTCGTCACCGATGCGCTGCTCCACCCCGACACGCTGAAGATGCTGCTCGCCCTCGGTCTCGATCCGAACGCGCGGGGACCCTATGGGCGCACACCGCTGATGGTGGCGGCCCGGCTCGACCTGATCACCTCTGCCCGCCTCCTCATCGCCGCCGGCGCCGGTCCCGATCTCGGCGCCGGCGATGCTGTCGCCCAGACCGACCGCGGTGGCGATCCGCAATGCCTGGGCGGAAGCGGCGGCGACACCGGCGACACGCCCGGGCGCACCGCTCTTTCCTATGCCGTCGAATTTGCCTCGCCCGCCTTTGTCCGGCTCCTCATCGATCACGGCGCCTCGGCGGGGCGGCGCGACAGCGCCGGCCGGCGCCCGGCCGATTACCTGAAGCGGCGCCAGGGCAAGGCGGCCACTGCGGCGACGATCGCCGCCCTGCTCAAATAGCCTCGGCCGGGGGTCTTTTGCGCAGCGCCACGGCGCGGCCGAGTTGCGCCGGCCGCGGCAGGCGCCGATGCTGCTCCAGGAGCGCCGCGATTGCGCGCGCCTCGGGCGGCGGAAAGGGTGCGGCGCGGCGCCGCCCGAGATCGATGTGCAATCCCAGCATCTCGGCGGTCGCGGCGAGAAAACCCGCCTCTTCCTCAAACATCTCGTGAAAGAAATGCACGCGCTTATCGTCGGCATCGATGAGCCGGCTGGCAATGCGGATCGGCTTGCCTCCCAGAACCTCATGCACAAAGCTCAGATGCGCCTCGACAATGTAATAGGAATTGCCCGAGCGGCGCAGATAGTCTTCGCCGAGACCGAGGGCGAGCGCCAGCCCGTCCGACGCCCGGTCAAAGGTGATCATGTAGCAGCCGATGTTGAGATGGCCGTTGTAATCGACCCATTCGGCCGGCACCACGGTCCGGTATGTGACGAGCGCCCCTTCGCGCATCGCTCATCCTCTCTCCGGTCTTGCTGCCCGGTCATAACCGCCCGGTCATAACCGCCCGGTCATAACCGCCCGGTCATAACCGCCCGGTCATAACCGCCCGGTCATAACCGATTGTCAGGCTGCGGGAAATGACCCCCTCCGGCGGGTTTTCCGCCGCGCGCACGGCAGCGGATGACGGCGACAATACGATATGATATTATGGCAACCTTGCGGAACTTGCGACACCCGGGGGTCCGCATGGAAGGTGCGCCTCTCAGACGGCGGCTGAGCGCGGTGCTGCTCGCCGACGTGGTCGGATACAGCCGGCTGATGAGCCGGGACGAGGAGGACACGCATCGGCGGCTCTCGGAGCTCGTCGAGACGGTGTTTATCCCCAAGGTCGCGCAGCACGGCGGGCGGATGATCCGCAGCATGGGCGACGGTCTGCTCGTCGCCTTTGACAGTGCCCACGATGCGGTGCGCTGCGGTCTCGAAGTCCAGCACGGGCTGACCCAATACAATGCCGCGATCGCCGGCGCCCGGCGGATCGAGCTGCGCATCGGCATCAATACCGGCGACGTGATCTTTGACGAGCGCGACATCTACGGCAACAGCGTCAACATCGCCGCCCGGCTGGAGAGCCTGGCCGATCCCGGCGCCGTTTATGTCAGCGCCGGCGTTTACGATCAGTTGCGCGGGGACCCGGACCTGTCCTTTGCCGACCGCGGCACCCAGTGGGTCAAGAACATCGACCATCCGATCCACGTATTCCGCGTCACCGAGACGGATGCGTCGGCGCTCGTGGCCGCACTGCCGCGGGCGCTCCGCCGGCTCCTGCCCTCGCCCGGTCCATGGCGCTCGCCGGTCCGGTATGTCTTGGCGCTCGGGGCCGTTCTGTTCGGGACCCTCGGCGTGGTGACCTTTCCGATCTGGCGGGACATCTGGTCGCCGTGGCAGAGCGCCTCGATCCTCGTCCTGCCGTTCAAGAATCTCAGCGGCGACCCCGGGCAGGATTATTTTGCCGACGCTGTGACCGAGGAGCTGACCACCGATCTCTCGCGCCTGCGCCGCGTGCTCGTCATCTCGGCGGCCACGGCCTTCACCTTCAAGGGAAAATCGCTCGATACAAGGCAGATCGGCCGCGAGATCGGCGTCCGCTATCTGCTGGAGGGCAGCGTCCGCCGTGTCGACGATCAGGTCGAGACCAATGCGCGGCTGGTTGACGCCGGTTCCGGGACGCAGCTCTGGGCCGACCATTTCGAGAACCCGTTTGTCAACCTGATCGCGCTCGAAGCGGCGATCACCGGCCGGATCGCCAATGCGCTCGACGTGCAACTGGTCAGCGCCGAGAGCCGGCGCGTCTCCGTGATCGCCAATCCCGATGCGCTCGATCTGCGCCTGCGCGCGGAGAGTGTCTTTTTCAGCGGTCTCACCCCGCCGCACACCCTCGCCGCGCGGGGGCTGCTCAAACAGGCGGTGCGCCTCGACCCGAGTTCGGCCGAAGCCTGGGCACGGCTGGCCGAGATCACCGCTTCCGACTATCTGGTCCACTGGAATAACGCGGGACCGGCACAGCTCGTCGAAGCCGAGGATGCCGTCCAGCAGGCGCTGGCGCTCGACCCCAACCTGGCCCTGGCGCATTTTGCCAACGGCTTTGTCCATCACGCGCGGAGCGAGGAGGAAGAGGCGCTCGAGTCGTTCAGCCGGGCGATCGCGCTCGACCCGGACTTTGCCCTCGCCTATTCCCACAAGGGCAACGAACTGGTCGTTCTCGGGCACCCCGACGAAGCCCCGCCGCTCGTCGCAAAGGCGATCGAGCTCAGTCCGCGCGATCCTTCGCTCGGCATCTTTTATTGGGACATGGGCCGGGCGCATTTCTTTGCCGGCCGCTACGGCGACGCGGTGCCGTGGCTCCTCAAATCGGTCGAGATGCGCCCCAACCTCTGGTTCAACCGGCTCTATCTGGCGAGCGCCTATGCGCTCATCCACCAGAACGACAAGGCGGTGGAAACCCTGGCGGATTCGCGCCGCCGGTTTCCGCGCCTCGCGACGCTGGCGCAGGTCGAGGGGTATGAGCGCAGAAGCCCCTTCACCAATCCCGTCGCCGTTGCGGCGCGCGCGCGCTTTCACAAGGGGCTGTTGCGGGCCGGAATGCCGGCGCAATAAGACGCTTGCTGCGCGGACCCACCGGGGAGCGGCGGCGTGCCGGCCCTGCGGCCGCTTTTTTGCGGTTGTGACCCCGCTCACACGAGCACCGGCACAAACGGCCTATTCTCGGCCGATCTCGAAGCAAGCGGCGCCGTACCGGCGCTGGGTCCCGGAGCGCCGATCGGGGCGGTGGAGGCGAAATGGGCAGGACCATGTCCGATCGCGGCGCCGGCATGCGTCTTGGCCTCGCGGTGCGCAGCGCGGGCCGGGGTCTCGGTCTCATCGGAAAAATCGGGAGCGGGCCAAGACGCTGGCGCGAGCGGATGCGGTGGCGCCGCGAACTGGCGGCGCTGCCGGCGCGCGTGCTCGCCGATCTCGGCATTCCGGTCGGCCTGGCCGCCTATGAGGCCGGCCGATGGCCGTGGCAGGGCCTCAGCGAGGATTGGCGGGGACTCGTCGCAGCGCGCCGCACGGCGAGTGGGATCCCCTCAGAGCAGTCGCGCCAGCGCCGCCGTGTCGCGGATCGCGATCAAACCGCGGCCGAGCGCGATCAGCCCAGCCTTGTGCCAGATCTGAAGCTGCTTGTTGACGCTCTCCCGGCTGCCGCCGGCGAGGGTCGCCAACTCGCGCTGCGACAGGCGGAAGCCGGCCGCCGGCTGGCGCAGCTCGCTGCGGCCGGCGCCCTCGGCGATCTGCAGCAGGGTCTTGGCGAGCCGCGCTTCGAGACTGCGGAACAGCACATCCTCGACCTGCTCGCTGGTACGGCGCAGCCGCTGGCACAGAATGCGCATCATCATCATGCAGATTTCAGGATGCCATTCGAACAGCGGGAGCACGTCGCGGCGGTCAAGGAGCAGGAGTTCGCTGTCCTCCATCGCCAATGCGCTGGCGGTGCGCTCGGCACCGTCGATCACGGCGATTTCGCCAAAAATCTCGCCGGCATAAATGATATTGAACCCGATTTCCCGGCCGCCGGGCGAGGGCGCGGCGATCTTCACGCTGCCGTGCAAGACGGCGATCATGTTGCGCCCGGGGGAGCCTTTGGCAAAGATCTCGCCGCCTGCCGGGTAGAGCTCGACCCGCGCCCGCGTCGCCAGGGTGTCGATCTCGCCCGGATCGAGCCGGCCGAGCAGATAATGGCGCTGGAACAGGTCGCGCTTTTGCGCGTGCGTCGGAGCGGTCATCGCAGCCCTCTCAGCGATAGCGATGATCGCGCGGTTGTAGACGATCCGTCGCGCCGGGGATAGCGCCGGGGCACATCAACGGTGAACCGCTTTGCATTTGCCAGAAATGTATTCGTCGCATATGATGAGACAAACGTTTTACGCGCATCCGGCCAACACGACCGCAAAACCGGCATCTGATGGGCGGCCGGATCACGCCCCACCCGACATGCAATGGCTTGGCAAGGGAGGATGGTAATGGCCCGGAACGCCGATGACCCCTTCGAGCAGGCAAAGGCGCTCTATCGCGAAAAGCTCACCCCGGAGAGTACACGGAAGATCCGCACGCTCCTGGAACGGTTTGTCGCCCATCCCGGACGCGGCCACCCCTCCGGGGAGGTGGCCTATGGCTGGAGCCTCTTAGCCAACATCAAGCTGTGCGACTATCTGAACCGGTGGAACAAGGCCGGGCAAGCGGAACTCGACACGGCTGCGAGCGACATCACCAAAGCGCTGAGCATCGATCCGAACCATCCTTCCTTCGCCTATTATGCGGAGGGGTTCCTGCATCGCGCCAAAGGAGACCATGAGGCGGCGCAGCAGGCGTTTCAGCAATCCCTTGCTCACGGTGGCGCCGTCCGCGCCCGCGCGCAAAGCGCCAACGAGCTTGTCTATCTCGGCCAGCCCGAGGCGGCGGTGCAGGCGGTTGACGCGGCCATCGCGGAGAGCCTCGGCCATCCGGCGCTGGGCATGTTCCACTGGATCAAGGGGCGCGCCCTGTTTTTCGCGGCGGACTATGAAAAGGCCATTCCCTGCTTCTGCGAGTCGATCAAAAGCTGGCAGGCGCTCTGGTACAATCGCCTCTATCTGGCCAGCGCCTATGCCCTTACGGGTCGGCAGCGGAAAGCGTACCGGGAGTTGCGGGATTTTGACGAGCAATTTCCCGGCCATGCGACCCTTGCCCAGGTCAAGCAACTCGAACGGACAACGCCCAACGAAACTCTGTTCGTCGTTGTCGGCCGCCGCAACTTTCATACGGGATTGCGGCTGGCGGGACGAATTTAAGGGTCCGTGGTAAACCCCGTCACGGCGTGCGCGGCGCAGTCCGGCGACCGGTGCGCGCCGATGAGGGGGAGCGATGCGGGGAATTGTCGGACTTTATCTCGGCGTCGGCATCGTGCTCCTGGGGATCGGCTTTCTGCTGCCCGGCCCGTGCCTCGACCGCAATACCGATGTGGTCAACAACATCGTCTTTGTTCTGACCTGGCCGGTCGGCCTCTATGATCAGGTCTATCACGGCCCCCTCTCGGCCCGGCATTGGCTGCGCAATCAGGCCTGCGCAGCCGGCGGCCCGCTGGGTCCGAAAAAGACCGCCCCGGAGGCGTCCGCGCCGCATCCCCCGGCGACCGCTGTTCCGGATGGGTCCGGCCTGGTTCCGATACCGCCCGCGACCGGCGCTGCGCGCGCCGGGGACTGACGCCGCGACCACCGCGATTTCTTCCGCCTCAACCGAGCGCGGCCAGCATCTCGGCGGTGACCAGCGTAACCCCGCCCGCGCTGCACAGAAAGCGCCGGGCATCGAGCGCGGCGTCCTCGCCGATCACCAGCCCTTCCGGGATGCGGCAGCCGCGATCGACAACGACCTTGGTGAGCCGCGCCCGGCGGGCGACATCGACATCGGGCAACAGCACCGCCTCGCGGGTCTCGGCATGAGAATTGACGCGGCACTGCGAGAACAGGAGCGAGCGCCGCACCGTCGCCCCCGAGATGATGCAGCCGCCCGAAACCATCGAATCGACCGCCATGCCGCGCCGGTCGGGATCGTCAAAGACAAATTTCGCCGGCGGCAATTGCTGCTGATAGGTCCAGATCGGCCAGTTCGGGTCGTAGATGTCGAGCGAGGGAACCGGGCTGACGAGATCGAGATTGGCCGCCCAATAGGCGTCGATCGTGCCGACATCGCGCCAATAGGTCTCGGCCTCGGGGGTGGTCTTGACGCAACTGTCCTCAAAGGAGTGCGCGACCGCGAGACTGCGGCCGACAAGGTTCGGGATCACGTCCCGGCCAAAATCATGGCTGGAGCCGGGGTCGCGGTGATCGCGCTCGAGTTCGGCATAAAGGAACTCGGCGTTGAAGACATAGATGCCCATGCTGGCCAGCACCCGGTCGGGCTTGCCGGGCAGGGCCGGCGGATTTTTCGGCTTTTCGAGAAAGTCGGCAATGCGCATCGCCGGATCGACCCGCATCACGCCAAAGTCGGACGCCTCCTCGAGTGGCACCTCGACGCAGGCGACCGTGCACCCGGCCCCTTTCTCGACGTGGTCGGCCAGCATGTTCGAGTAGTCCATCTTGTAGATGTGGTCACCGGCCAGGATGATAAAGAATTCCGGGCCGACGGCGCGAAAGATATCAAAGTTCTGGTACACCGCATCAGCGGTGCCGCGATACCAGGTGGCCTCGTCGAGGCGTTGCTGCGCCGGCAGCAGGTCGAGAAATTCGTTCATCTCCGGGCGCAGAAAGGACCAGCCCATCTGCAAGTGACGCAGCAGGCTGTGCGCCTTGTACTGGGTCAGGACGGCGATGCGCCGCACCCCCGAATTGAGACAGTTTGACAGGGCAAAATCGATGATGCGGAACTTGCCGCCAAAGAACACCGCCGGCTTGGCCCGCCGGTCGGTCAACTGCTTCAGGCGGCTGCCGCGGCCGCCGGCCAGAACGAGGGCCATGGCCCGCGGCGTCAGCCTCTGTTGGACGCGCTCGCGCGACAGCATCGTTGCCTTCCTCCAACCCTACCGGCTTGCCCTGCGCCATCAACGCGCAGCGCGGCGCCCTGTTACCAAGCCTAACCCGGCCCGAGAGCGCGGGCACGCGATCTTGCGCGGCCGAGTCCGGCAGAGGCCCCCATGTTGCCCGCGACAGGTTGCCGATTTATCGTCGCCCCGCGACAAGCGGAGGACAGGCATGGTGCCGGGCGAGATGCAGAGGATCGCGGCGGCAGACGCCGGCGGACCCGAGGTGCTGGCGGTGGAAACGGGTCCGGTGCCAACGCCGGGTCCCGGCGAGGTGCTGATCCGGGTGGCTTATGCCGGGGTCAACCGCCCCGATGTGATGCAGCGCCGCGGCCTCTACCCGCCACCGCCTGGCGCTTCGCCAATCCTTGGGCTGGAGATCGCCGGAGAGATCGTCGCGCGCGGCAACGGCGTCACCGGGTTCGAGGACGGTGAAAGGGTCTGTGCACTGGTCGCCGGCGGTGGCTATGCCGAATACTGCACGGCCCCCGCCCCGCAATGCCTGCCGGTGCCAAAGGGCCTCACTTTGGCCGAGGCGGCGGCCCTGCCCGAGACCTTTTTTACCGTGTGGACCAATGTTTTTGACCGCGGCCGACTCAGGACCGGCGAAACCTTTCTCGTCCACGGCGGCACCAGCGGGATCGGCACGGCGGCGATCCAACTCGCTCATGCCTTTGGCGCCCGCGTCCTGGCGACGGCCGGCAGCGCGGAGAAATGCGCCGTCTGCACAAGGCTCGGCGCCGCGGCGGCGCAATCCGATCAGCTCACACGCATCGGCAACCCGCAGACGACCCGACTGAACCTGCAACAGAACCTCGAGCCGGCTGAACTCCTGCTTGCTCATCGACACCACCGTCACGGCGCACCTCCCGG
>JBOHMF010000048.1:0-14450 GCA_050730055.1 Allostellaceae bacterium | reverse complement strand
GGATTTTAGTGTCTGCGATCGTATTATACACGTGATAGAAGAGAGTGGCGCTAATCCTCTTCAAAAAACCATCACCGCGACGCTCTGCCCGTACGGCGTTGACGATGTCATAACCTTGCCGCCATTTAGCGAGCATTAGGGGGATGAGACTTGGAGGATCCTGTAGATCGGCATCAAACGGTAGCACAGCCGCACCATGGCAATAAGCCAGCCCAGCCGTCAGCGCGATATCTTTACCGAAATTTCGCGATAAACTGACGATTTTGATCGCCGGATTCCTCTCGCGATGAGTCATCAGACGGGTCTGCGTATCGTCTCGGCTACCATCATCGACGCAGACTACCTCGTAGCTACAATGGGCCACGGCAAGGACGTCTTCGAGCTCGGCAAACAGTCGGTCGAGTGCTTTCGCCTCATTAAACATCGGAATTATGATAGAAAGCGTTACATCAGTATCTGCCCTGTCACGAGTCTGAAGCGCGACTTCCAGGCCTTCGTTGCATTGGTAGATGCGATTGCCATTCTCTCCGTCCCAATGCTGCGGCACGATCTCCGCATCAGAAAGGGGTATATCGAGTAGGCTTCCGGACATCTGGAGGAACTCCGCTTGAATCCGCCGAGAAGGCTAAAGGTGGTATCAGCCACGTGCGCTTGGGTGGAACACACCACGACCCGAAGCAGCCTTGCTATTAGGGTCGTATTCTAATTAACAAATTGCTTACCAGCGGTTATAAGGACGCACCCGCAACCCACCAAAGCCATTGGAGTTGATTAAACCTTCTCTAACCACTGGCGTTTAGCGTCAGAGCAGCCTCACCAAATTTGCCCCGCTGTATCGGATGTAGCGGCCCAGCAGTGGAATGCAGCCGACCAAATTTTTCAGCCTGCCCCGGCTCGCCGCGCTTCTGACCCGCGACCGCATCTTCGCCTATTGCCGCATCCTCTTGGCGATCGAGGTGGCGCTATTCCTGTTCATGATCGCTGGGACGCAGGGCTGGATCGTGTCGCTCAAGAAACCGACCAGCACCGATTTTGTCAGCTTTTACGCGGCCGGCAGTCTCACCGATGCCGGGACACCGGCGCTCACCTATGACCGGGCGGCGCACTACGCCGCCGAGCAGCAGGCGACCGCGGCCGGCATCCCATACCAGTTCTTCTACTACCCGCCCATCTATCTGCTGCTCTGCGCACCGCTCGCGCGCCTCCCGTATCTTGCGGCGTTTATCCTGTTCGAGGCGGCGACTCTCGTCCTCTATCTCGTCGTTGCACGACGTATCCTCGGCGAGCGCGGCAGCGCCATCCTGGTCCCGATTCTGGCCTTTCCGGCTGTTTTCTGGACCCTCGGTCTCGGTCAGAACGCCTTTCTGACCGCGGCCTTGTTTGGCGCGGCCACGCTTTGCATCGACCGCCGGCCGATTCTCGCCGGTCTCCTGTTTGGCGCGCTTTGCTACAAGCCGCATCTCGGCCTCCTGGTCCCGGTGGCGTTGTTGGCGGGCGGACGCTGGCGCGCCTTCGCCGCGGCCGGGGCTGCGGCTGGTGCGCTCTGCCTGGCCTCGCTGCTGCTGTTTGGCGCCGCAACCTGGCACGCCTTTCTTGCGAGCGCGCTGGCAGCGCACGCGACCTATGCATCCGGTTCCATTGCTGTCGTCGCTTATGTCACCCCGTGGGGCGCGGCGCTGCAACTCGGCGCTGGACCGGCGCTCGCCTGGGCCGTGCAGGGGATGGCGACCCTCGCCGCAGCGGGTTTTGTCGCCTGGGTCTGGCAGCGCGATCTGCCGCTGCCCGTGCGCGCAGCGGCGCTTGCCGCGGCAACGCTCGCTGCGGTTCCGGTGGCACTGATGTATGATCTGATGCTGGCCACAGTGGCGATCCTGTGGCTTGTCCGCGCCGGTCGCGAACCCGCGATGCCTCCCGCGGAAAGGCTCGCCCTTGCCGGTGTGCTGGGAAGCTTTGCGTTCGGACTTTTGCTGCTTGCCTCCGGACGGCACGAGCCGACGGGGATTCTGGCTGTGCCGATCCTGCCGCTCGCCGTTCTCGGTCTGATCGCGATTGTTGCCGCGCGCGCCTGGCGCGCGGCGCGCCAACGAGTGCCCGAATACGCGCTTTCCTGACTGACCGCCGCTATTGTGCCGGGACGAACGCTGCCTCTTCGCGCGTGCGCTTTGCCTTCTCGATCTCGGCCGCTTTTTTTTCGACCAGCGCGACGAGGTGATTGACGATGTCGGCGTCCTTCAGGCGATGATCGGCGAGACCGCCGATGTAAACCTGATGCGTGCCGTTGCCGCCGCCGGTGAAGCCGATGTCGGTCTCGCGCGCCTCGCCCGGGCCGTTGACGACGCAGCCGATGACCGACACGGTCAGAGGCGTCGTGATGTGGGCCAGCCGCTCTTCGAGGACCTGGACCGTCTTGATCACCTCGAACTGCTGGCGCGCGCAGGATGGGCACGAGATCACGGTGACGCCGCGCCGGCGCAGGTTGAGCGATTTCAGGATCTCGAACCCGGCTTTCACCTCCTCGACCGGATCGGCCGACAGCGAGACGCGGATCGTGTCGCCGATCCCCGACCACAACAGCATGCCGAGGCCGATCGCCGATTTGACGGTGCCGCTGCGCAATCCACCCGCCTCGGTGATGCCAAGGTGGAGCGGGTAATCGCAGGCTTCGGCGAGTTGCTGATACGCGGCGACGGCGAGAAACACATCGCTCGCCTTGCACGAGATCTTGAATTCGAAGAAGTCGTTGTCCTCAAGAATCCGGGCGTGGTTGAGGGCGCTTTCGACCATCGCCTCGGGGCAGGGTTCGCCATAGCGCTCCAGAAGATCGCGTTCGAGCGAACCGGCATTGACACCAATGCGCATCGAACAGCCGTGATCCTTGGCCGCCTTGATAACCTCGCGCACGCGCTCGGAGGAGCCGATGTTGCCGGGGTTGATGCGCAGACAGGCCGCTCCGCTCTCCGCCGCCTCGATCGCGCGCTTGTAGTGAAAATGGATGTCGGCGACGATCGGGACCGTGACTTGGGGCACGATGTGCTTGAGGGCCAGGGCCGACTCGCGATCCGGGCACGACACGCGGACGATGTCGGCGCCGGCCTGTTCGAGGGCGCGGATCTGCGCCACGGTGGCTGCGACATCGCTGGTCAGGGTGTTGGTCATCGACTGCACCGTGATTGGCGCGTCGCCGCCGACCGGCACCTTGCCGACATGGATCTGACGGCAGCGGCGGCGTTCGATATCGCGGTATGGCCTGACGCTCATGGGATCATCCTTTGTCACCATCGCCTGGGTCGCGATCGGTCCCCTCTCATAGATAGAACGTTTCGGCGGGAGGAAAAAGCGCAGCAGCACCTACCGGCGAAATGTCGCCCCCTTGAGGAGCGCTTGCGGTTTGAGCACGATCCCGCGGCGGATCGCGCCCAAGGCGCCGAGCTTCGCGGTCGGTTTGCCATCCACCGTGATCGCCAGGCCGCCGGCATTCCCGGTTCTGAGCGTCAAGCCGGGCTGGTCGGGAACATCATAGCTCTCGCCGGGCTGCAACACGCGGCTGTAGACGATGGCGTTGCCGGCATTGCGCACCTCGATCCAGCTGGCGGCGGTGGCGCGGATGACGATTTGCGGCGGCGGGCTTGTCGAACCCGACCCGATCGCCGCCGGTTGCGGCGGCGGAGCGGCATGGGCAGCAGTCCCCGGCACCCCTTTCTGCTGCTCCATCAGGACCGCGCTTTTGGGGGCCGAGGCCAAGGCGCCGGCCGCTCCCCTCTTCACGCTGCTGGCTGGCGGCGTTGCCGCTGCAGGGGGCTTTGGCGCCGCCGCTATTATGGGGTGCTTTGTGACAGCAGGGACAGGATGGGGCGGCGGCCGCAGCAAGGCGAACGGCACTTCGCTCGCACGCTGCGGCACCGCGCGATGCCGGGCCGACATGGCGTACCAGGCGCCATAGCCGCACAGTGCCAGGATCAGCCCCGCCAGAACCGTGCGTCCGCCCGGCACGCTGCCGGCGCGCAGCGGGACCGGGAAGGAAAGGTTCGGCCTGGCCTCAAGACCCTCGGTCTCGCGCTTGAACCGGCGCAAGACCTCGCCGCTGTCGAGGCCCAGATAGGTCCCATAGGCGCGCAGAAACCCGATGGCGTAAGTGCGGCCAGGCAGCTCGCTCGGCCGACCTTCCTCCAGCGCGGCGAGAAAGCCGGGCTTGATCTTCAGCGCCGCAGCAACCTCGTCGAGATCGAGGCCAAGCGCCGCCCGGCGCTGCCGCAGGGTGTCACCGATCGCGTGCGGATTGGGCGACCGCCGGCTGCCGTCCGCCAGTTCCTCGGTGAGTGGGGGCTTGCTGCGCAATAACGGCAAAGGATGAACCCGGTTCGCGCGCCAGTCTAGGAGGTTCGGCGCCCCCTGTGCAATCGTACAGCGACGATTGCGGAGGGGCTCACAGCGCGACCGCGTGGTCGCGGGCGTAGGCTTCGAGCCAGGGTCTCAAGGAGTGGTCCGGCCGCTCTCCGATCTCGCCGAGATAGCGGGCCGCATCGGCGGCATCGAGGCTGCGGATCATCGCTTTCAGCGGCCCGATCGCCGCAGCGGTCATCGACAGAGTACGAAAGCCGAGCGCAATCAATGCCATCGCCTCGACCGGCTCGCCCGCCATCTCACCGCACATGCTGAGCGGCACACCGGCCTCGCGGGTGCGGCCGACGACCGCGCGAAACAGCGCGACCATCGGTGCCGACAGGGTATCGTAGCGGTCGGCGAGGCGGGGGTTGCCGCGATCGCAGGCGAACAGAAACTGCATCAGATCATTGCTGCCGACCGACAGAAAATCGACCCGCCGGCACAGCGCCGGCAGTTGCCAGACCAGCGCAGGCACTTCCAGCATGGCCCCGATCTTGACCGATCGCGGCGGCGGGCGGCCTTCACGCCGGGCGCGTGCCAGTTCCAACTCGAGCATCGCGCGGGCACGCTCCCATTCGGCAATCTCGGCGACCATCGGAAACTTGACATAGAGCGCCTGCCCTGCCGCCGCACGGACCAGCGCGCGCAATTGCCGGCGCAGCATCGCCGGGCGATCAAGGCCGATGCGGATTGCCCGCCAGCCCATCGCGGGATTGTCTTCGGCCGCATGGGCGACATAGGGAAGCACCTTGTCGCCGCCGATATCGAGGGTGCGAAAGATCACCGGGCGGCCTGCGGCATGCTCGTACACGGTGCGGTAAAGCTCCGTCTGCTCCTCCACATCGGGAAAGGTGTTGCGCGCCATAAACGGCAACTCGGTGCGAAACAGGCCGATCCCCTCGGCCCCGGTGGCGGCGATCTGCGGCAGATCAAAGAGCAGCCCGGCATTCAACAGCAGCCGGATCTCGATCCCGTCGCGGGTCACTGCGGGTGCCGAGCGCAGCGCCTCGGAGAGCGCCCGTCGGCGGCTGCGCGACCCCATCGTTGCCGCCACGGATTGCTGGAGATGCTTGTTTGGCCGGATCAGAACCTGGGCGTGGTCGGCGTCGAGGATGACGAGATCGCCCGCCTCGATGCGGCTGGTCGCTTCGCCCACCCGCCCGAGAACAGGGATGTTCAGAGCCCGCGCGACAATCGCGACATGGGCGGTTGGCGACCCCTCTTCGAGCACGAGGCCAAGGATACGCTGGTGGACATAATCCATCAGCTCGGCCGGCCCCATCGCGCGCGCGACGAGGATGAACTCGGAGGGAAGCTCCGGACGGACCGACTCCGCCCCGCCGTCCGCGAGGTGCTGCTGCAGGCGATTGGCCAGATCTTCGAAATCGAGGAGACGCTCGCGCAGATAGGGATCGCTCGCTTGCATCATGCGGGCGCGGGTATCGTCATGCACCCTTTGCACCGCCGCCTCGGCGGTCAGCCCGCTCTTGATGGCATCGGCGATGCGCGCCATCCAGCCGCGGTCGGCGGCAAACATGCGATAGCTTTCCAGGATCTCGCCCGGTTCATCGGCGCCGAGACCGCGGCTTGCCGCGACCAGGGCGTCAACGGCTGCGCGCATCGCCGCCGCGGCCCGGCGCAGGCGCTCCAACTCGGCGGCGGCGTCTTCGGCCACGATCTGGCGAACGATCAGCCCCGGCTCGTGCAGGACGGCCGCTCCCATCACCAAGCCGGGGTTGAGCCGCACCCCGATGAGCCGGAGGGGTGTCAGGCTGTGACCCTGGCTCTGGGCGATTTCGAGCGGATTGACGAGATCGCCGCTGGCGGCGAGTTCGGCAACGACCATTGCGATCGTCTGCAAGGCTTCGATCTCATCCTCGCTGTAGTGGCGCGGCATCCGGTTTTGCACGACCAGGACACCCCGCACCCGGCTCCCGCGCAAGATCGGCACGCCCATCAGCGAGTGATAGATCTCCTCTCCGGTTTCCGGCCGGAAGGCGAAGTCCGGATGAGACTGCGCATCGGCGAGGGCGAGCGGCCGCGCGGTCGCCGCGATCACGCCGACGAGACCCTCGCCGACGCGCAGCCGCGTGCGATGCACCGCTTCCCGCCGCAGCCCCTCGGTCGCGAACAGTTCAAGGACCTCTCCGGCGCGCATGATGTAGGCCGAGCACACCTCGGCAACCATCTCGGCGGCGACGATGCGGACAATACGATCGAGCCGCCCCTGGGCGCTCTCCGAACCCGCCATGACATCGCGGAGGCGGCGCAACAGGCGGCGAATTCCCCCGAGGGTTGCTCCTCCCTCCGCCATTCCTGAGGCCCCGGTCATCGGGCGCCGCCGCGTGCGCGCACCCGGCGGGCGCACAGAACGGCCACGGCCTGATCGATCAACTCGCCGATGATCTCGGCCGTGCTTTGTTCGCGCGTGACAAAGCCGACGCTCTGCCCAGCCATCAACGAGCCGTTTTCGATATCCCCCTCGATGACGCCCCGCCGCAAAGCTCCGGCCCAGAAATGCTCGATCTCAAGCTGCCCCTCGCGTTGCGCCAGATCGCCCCGCGCGACACGTTCGATCAACTGCCGCTGCAACGCGAGGAACCGCTCGGTTGCCGGATTGGTGAGCGCGCGCACCGGGATCACCGGAAAACGCGGATCGAGCTGGACCGAGGCCACGGCATCGCGCGCAGTGGCGCGGATGAACGCCCGCTTGCAGCGCGGATGGGCAATCGATTCATGGGCGCACACAAACCGGGTCCCAAGCTGAAGCCCCGCGGCGCCCATTTCGAGATAGGCCAGCATGGCTTCGCCCCGTCCGATCCCGCCGGCGACAAAAACCGGAACCTCGGCCAGGTGCGGCAGAATCTCCTGGGCCAGAACCCCGGTCGACACCGGCCCGATATGCCCGCCCGCTTCGCTGCCCTCGATGATGATCGCATCGGCCCCCATGCGCACCAGTTTCCGGGCAAAGCCGAGCGCGGGGGCAAAACACAATACGCACGCTCCGCTCACTCTGAGCCGGGCAATCGCCGCGCTCGTCGGCAGTCCGCCGGCCAGCACGACATGGCGCACGGCATGGGCAACGCAGACCTCGATCAGGGCCGGAAGTTCAGGATGCAGGGTGATCAGATTGACACCAAACGGCCGTCCGGTCAGCGCTTTTGTCGCGGCGATCTCAGCGGCGAGCGCATCGGGCCCCATCGCACCCCCGGCGATGACCCCAAACCCCCCGGCGTTTGAGATCGCGGCGACGAGGTTGCGCTCCGACACCCAGGTCATGGCACCGCCCATGATCGCAGTCTCGGAACCGAGCAGCGCGCGGCCGCGCGCCCACAGCCGGTCAAGTTCGGCGCGGGCGCTCTCGCCTTCGGCGCTCCGCCGGGGGAAAGCGCACCCGAAGCCGGCCGAAGCCACGCTGGCGCCGATTGTCTCGCTCATCCGGCCGCGTCAAGACCGTAAGCGGTATGGAGCGCACGCAGCGCGAGCTCGGTGTATTCGGCCGCGATCAGCACGCTGACCTTGATCTCGGACGTCGAGATCACCTGGATGTTGATGGCCTTGTCGGCGAGGGTCTGGAACATCTGTTTGGCGACCCCGACATGGCTGCGCATCCCGATCCCGATGACCGAGATCTTGACGACGTTGGGATCGGGCTGGAGGGCGGCGAAACCCAACAGGGAACGCCGCTCCTCCAGAACCGAAACCGCGCGATCGAGGTCGGCCTGCGCAACGGTGAAGGTCAGATCGGTAAAATGGCCATCCTCCGAGACGTTCTGCACGATCATGTCGACATTGATCGCGTGATCGGCGAGCGGACCAAAGATTGCCGCCGCTACGCCCGGGCGGTCGGCCACCTTCAGAACCGTGATCTTGGCTTCATCGCGGCTGTAGGCGATACCGCTTACGATCTCTTTTTCCACGATCTCGTCCTCGTCGACAACGAGCGTTCCGGGGGTATCGGCAAAGCTCGACAGAACCTGCAACCGCACTCGGTAGTTCATCGCCAGCTCGACCGAGCGGGTCTGCAGTACCTTGGCGCCCTGCGACGCCATTTCCAGCATCTCTTCATAGGTGATTTTATCGAGCTTTCTCGCCTTCGCAACAATGCGCGGATCGCTGGTATAGACGCCATCGACATCGGTGAAGATGTCGCACCGATCGGCCTTGAGAGCCGCTGCCAGCGCCACCGCGGTCAGGTCGGAGCCGCCGCGGCCGAGCGTGGTGATGCGACCGCGCGGCCCTATCCCCTGAAAGCCGGCAACAACCGCGACCTGGCCGGCAGCCAGGCGGGAGAGGATCGTCTCGGTCTCGATCGCCGCGATGCGCGCCTTGCCGTGCATCCCATCGGTGCGGATCGGGATCTGCCAGCCGAGCCAGGAGCGCGCATCGACATCGAGATTCTGCAGGGCCAGGGCCAGCAGTCCCGCCGTGACCTGCTCGCCTGAAGAGACAACGGCATCGTACTCGCGCGCATCGTGCAGAGTGCTGACGGCGCGCGTCCAGCCAACGAGTTCACTGGTGACCCCGGCCATGGCCGAGACGACCACCGCAACCTCATGCCCGGCCTCGACCTCGCGCTTGACGCGTTGGGCGACGTTCTTGATGCGAGCGATGTCGGCAACCGAGGTGCCGCCGAATTTCTGCACGATACGCGCCATGCCGTGACCCGAATTCTCCGCCTCGTGACGGCAGCATATTGCCGGGCCGGCGCGCCGGGACATATCCTTTTCCGCCACCAGGGCCAGCGCGGCGGGTCAGGAAGGATAGCGTGGGCGGGATGAGCGCTACCATCGATCCCGAGGAAATCGGCCGCTTTGCCCAGGAGGCCAAAAGCTGGTGGGATCCCGAGGGCGCTCTCGCCGTGCTGCACCGCCTCAATCCGGTGCGCCTGACCTTTATACGCGCCGAATTGTGCCGCCACTTTCACCGCGATGAGCGTGCCGTGCGGCCGTTCCAGGGTCTGAGGCTCCTCGACATCGGCTGTGGCGGCGGACTCGTTGCCGAGCCGATGGCGCGCCTCGGCTTTGCCGTGACCGCGATCGACGCCGGTGAAGAGATGATCGCGGTTGCCCGCAGCCATGCCGAAGCGAGCGGCCTTTTGATCGAATACCACTGCGTCAGCGCCGAATCGCTGGCCGCCACCGGCGCTCTCTTCGATGTGGTGCTGGCGCTCGAAGTGATCGAGCATGTCGCCGACCGCGACGCCTTCCTGGCCGCCGCCGGGACGCTCATCAGACCTGGCGGTGCCTTTATCGGGGCGACAATCAACCGCACCGCGCGCGCCTTTGCGCTGGCGATCGTCGGCGCCGAATACGTCCTTGGCTGGTTGCCGCGTGGCACCCACGATTGGCGCCGCTTTCTGCGTCCTTCGGAATTCGTCCTCGGGCTGCGCCGCCATCGGCTGTACGCCGCCCGGTTGACCGGAACCAGCTATGACCTCCGTTCTGGCCAGTGGTCGCTGTCACGCGACCTCGGTGTCAACTATCTCGTGATGGCTGAAAAGCATTGAGGGCCTCGTCCCCGAGCAAGACCGGCACCGCTCAGCTGTCGCTCGGCGCAACCCAGGGGATGCGGCGAATGCTGATCCCTTCATCGACCAACTCGCGCGACTCCTCCTCGCTGGCCTCGCCATAGATGCCGCGCGCATCGACCTCCCCATAATGAATGCGGCGGGCTTCCTCGGCAAAGCGGTTGCCGACATAGTCGCAATTCGCCTCGACCTGGCGGCGCAACTCGAATAGCGCCGCCCGCAGCTTGGCCGGATCGACGACCGGCGGGTGGTCGTCGCGCGAGCGGTTGAGCCGCGGCGCCATCACCGCCTTCGCGACCGCGCGGTCGCCGCAAGCGGGGCAGGAGATCTCGCCCGCCTGTTGCTGCGTCTCAAACGCATTGCCGTCGCGGAACCAGCCCTCGAATTCGTGGCCCCGAGCGCAACGCAACGTGAAGAGGATCATTTGCGGCGACCTCCCGCGGTATTATCTATGTCCGCGGCGGCGGCTTCGCAATCTCGGCGGTGCGCCGGGCGTGCAATGGCCTCTATCCGTTGCCGCCACTGGTCATTGCATCATTCCGCGCATCATCGCGGGCATGCCCTCGCGCACAAAGCCGCTGATCTCGCGGGCGTGCGCGCGGATAACCGCGACCATCGCCGGATCGGTGGCGGTCTCGGTCACGGCGACGCCCTTCGGGATCAGTTCGAGCTTGCGCCGATAAGCCGTGCTGTGCGCGAACATGGCTGGGACGCTGCGGCTCATCGGATAGGGAAAGGCGCGTTTCTGGTCGAGCCGCCGGTACATGTCGCCGACATGTGCCCAGATGAGGGCCGCGGTTTGCGGATCGTCGGATTGGGTGACGGCATGGATGCCGTTCGGCAACTCGGTCACGGTGCGGTGGATCTGCGCGTGCCGCATAAAAAGCTGCATCCCCGTGCGCATCGGGCCGGCCATATTGTCAGGCATCATCATCTTCATCATCTCGTCCATCCCGCCGCCCATCCCGCCGCCCATCATGCCGCCCGCGGCGGGAGCGGCCGCGGCGGCAGGCGGGCGAGGGATGAGGAGCCGCGCGGCGGCGGCTCCGCAAGCGAGCCAGACGGCCCGCACAAACAAACGGCGGCATAGTGCTCTCCGCTGTCAGAAGGTCGTGAACACGGTCGGCTTGCCGTGCGTGGGAATGGCAAAGACCGTCAGCTTGCCCTCTTTTGTCCCCGTCATGCCGGGCGCGCCGGGCGGCATGCCGGGCAGGGTGATGCCCTTGAGCGGAGGGCGCTCGGCGAGGAGCTTCTGCACTACCGCAACCGGCACCAGCCCATCGACAACGTAACCCCGGACAAAGGCGGTATGGCAGCCTTGGAGGTTCGAGGGGATGCCGGCCTTGGCCGACATCGCGGCGATCGCGCCGGGCGAGGCCGACTTGACCGTCACAGCGAAGCCGTGCCGGCGCAGATAGGCGACATAGTTCTCGCAGCATCCGCAGCCGGGATCGCGGTAGAGCGTGACCGGGATGTCTTTGGCCCATGCCCGCGGCGCCAGCATCAGCAGCGGCGCCGAGAGCAGCAGGGTTCGTCTCGTGATCATCCGATGTCTCTCTTTCTCTGGTCAGGCAGTCCGGATGGCGCCGCGCTGGTGGAGACCGAGATCGGCCAAGCGTCGGCAATTCATCGAGGACAGGTCGATGCCGCCCGGGGGCGGCGGCCGAGCGTCAACGGGGCTCGTGCGAGTCCCGGATCAGAGGACGAGGAGAGATTTCGGAGGCGGGGGATCGGTCTTTGGCGTCTCGCCCGATAGCCTATGCGCCGGGCCGGCAAAATACTCGGCGTGCGACCAGGAAAACATGGCCGCCTGTGCCGGCGTCTGAGCCATGATCGCCGCCGCGGGGCAGGCGGGGATGCAGCAGATCGGCATCCGGGCGGGCACGTGATCGTCCGCTCCGCAATGCGCGCAGTAACCGGGCATCGCAGCGGCGACGGCGGCTGACGGCGCGCCCGCCGCGAGCCCCGGCACCGGGACGAGCGCGGCGGTAGTAAGCGCGAGGAACAGGTATCTGAGGAGGGCGCGCACGCCTTACCAATAGCAAACGAGGAGCTTTCGAGCAATCTCCGATGGTGCATCTCGGCACCCGCTTCTTCGGCTTGACCTGCCGGGGGTGCGAGCCTTTATCACTCGGGCATGGGTTTTTATCGGACCAAGATCGTTCCGCGGCTCACCGATCTGGCGATGCGCCAGGACATCCTCGTGCCCTATCGGCAGCGGGCGGTGGCGGAGGCCGCCGGGCCGGTGCTCGAAATCGGCGCCGGCTCCGGTCTCAACCTGCCGCTCTATCGCCGTCCGGCGGAGTGGGTCTGTGCCGTCGAACCGTTGCCCGAACTGCTGCGGATGGCCGGGCGACGCAGCGCCGCGGCCTCTTTACCGGTGCGTCCGATGCGCGCCTCGGCCGAAGGACTCCCGTTCCGCGACGGCGCTTTCACGACCGTCGTCTCGACCTGGACTCTGTGCTCGATCCCGGACCCGCTGCGCGCGCTCCGCGAGGTGGGCCGCGTGCTGGCGCCAGGCGGCCGGTTTGTCTTTGTTGAGCACGGACTCGCGCCCGAGACGAGGGTGGCGCGCTGGCAGCACCGCCTGACCCCCCTGTGGCGCCATATCGCTGGCGGCTGTCATCTCAACCGCAAGATCGACGATCTGATCCGGGCCGCCGGGTTTCGCATCGGCGCACTCGAAACCGGCTATATCAAGGGGCCCAGGGTGATGACCTTTTTGTATCAGGGCTGGGCGCAGGCGTGATCGCGACACGAGCTTGCGCGGGGATTGCGGCAGCCATGATCGCCGGAGGGTTCGCAACCTTCGCCCATGCCGCCGCTTCGCCGTGGATCGGCGACGCGCACGCCGCGGCCCGGCTCGTCAGCGCCAGCGAGGCGACCGGATCGGTGACACAGCTTTTGGCCGGGATCGAGATCCGGCTCGCCCCCGGCTGGCACACCTATTGGCGCTCTCCGGGCGAAGCCGGTATCGCCCCGCGCGTCGATTGGCGCGGCTCGCAGAACCTTGCCCGCGCCGCGCTCGCCTGGCCGGCGCCGCGGTACTTTTCGGCGCAGGGGATCGACACGATCGGCTATGAGACGGATGTGGTGCTGCCGGTGACGGCAACGCCCGCCCACCCCGGGCAGCCGCTGCTGCTTCATGTCGCCTTCGATTATGCAGCCTGCGCCGAGATCTGCGTGCCCTATCACGCCGAACTCGCCCTCGCGCTGCCGGCCGGCCCCGCTCAGGCAGGGCCGCAGGCGCCGCTGATTGCGCGCTTTGCCGCCCGTGTGCCGGTGAGTCCGCATGCCGCCGGCATCGTGCTGGAGCGCGCCGTCCTTGCCGGCACGCGCGATCATCTTGACCTGCATGTCCGGCTGGCGACTGCCGGCGCGCCGTTTGTCGCTCCCGAGATCTTTGTCGACGGGATCAAGGAGGCGTCTTTTGGCCAACCCCGTGTCACCATCGAGGCGGCCGGTCGCACCGCCCTCTTTGCCATTCCCGTGTATGGCGCGCAGGCTTCCGCGCTTGTCGGACACACGCTCCTGCTGACCGTGGTGGACGGACGCCGCGCCGCCGCGATCCCGGCGATGCTATCGGCTGCCTCTCCCGGTTCTTCCGGATAGCCGGGTCAGCCTTCGCGAAGGGCAAAACCGGCGCTTGCAGCGTGCCTGCGGCCCGGCATTCCTTGCGCGGCGTACCCAGCCTGACGCGCCTGGTCCTCGTCGCGGAACATCGCCAGACCCTCGATATCGCAAAGCTCGGCAATGTCCTGCTCCGGAATATAGGTCCGCGATTTTGTCTGTCCGACAAACGCGACCCGGACCGCCGTGTCGCAATAAAGGCATCGCAGCGTGATCGGCTTTCTTTTGAGAACCAGCGCCTTGTTCGCAAGATATCGGCGCTCGGCCGGGTTGTTGGTGATGCAGCGCGGGTTCGGGCACAGCGCCTCGCTCTCGGCTTTATAGATTTGACCGGGAAGTGATTCCCTCGAATGGCGGGTCTTGAATGGGCTTACCCCCAGAACCTTTGCGATCAGGGCCATTCTGACCGGAACGCCATATCCCGCCTGCTTGAAATAGACCCCGCGCGGGTCGCGGTCGAGTTCATAACCGAGTTCGCTGACCCGCGGAAGCGGGTGCAGCACGTGGGCTTTCGCGTATCGCTTGTGCTCCAGGAATTTTTCATTGACTACCGGATAGCTGGTGAAATTTTTTTCTCCTGTCGCCAAGCGCTCACCTTGCAGCCTTGTGACATAGCAGACATCGATTTTATCCAGATGCTTGCGTATTTTGCCCGGCTCGAATTCCTCCTGTTTCAACAATGTGTATTGCTGGCCTCCGGAGGGCGCGACATAGACTGCGTCGATCGGGGTGGCGGAAGCATCGTCCGCCAAAAGCTCCCTGAGCGCATCCTTCGGCCATGGCCTGCACCCGAACTCCGCCTCCAGCCGGGCGCTGACATCCGCGGGCAGCTCCAGGCCCTCGCCCGGCATCGTGATGATGTGCGCGCCAAAGCGGGCCAGACCATAGACGAGCGAGTGAACGGTGC
>JBOHMF010000047.1:0-14497 GCA_050730055.1 Allostellaceae bacterium | reverse complement strand
CGCCTTGTGCACGGTCGAGGCGCCCTGAACCGAAGCATTTACAGGAAGATAGCCGATGTTATTCTCATTCAGCTTCAATGTCATCTTGTCGGCGAGCGGCAGGGCGTGAAAGCGGCGCGACGCGGCAAACGCGCGCTCGATCGTCTCTTCCGGGACGCCATGGTTTTTCGCATAAAAGAACCCGACGTTTTCGCAGGCGTCCCCGACCGCGGCGGCAAGCGGGGCGAGCGCGTCCTTTTCGCCGGCGAAATAAGGCCCGTAATCGATGACCGGGATCATGCGCGCCGCCGCCTTGGGGTCCTTGACCGCGTGCTCCTGGAACAGGTTCATTTTTTTCTCCTTTTCCGCCAGTGGGATTATAGCGCCCGCGCATCTGCGGAACGAGTCTGCCCTGCCTGTCATTGCGAGGAGCGGCCAAGCAATGACGGGTCGAACATGGGTTCTTATCAGCGGGAATAGTATGCGCTGATGAGCGGGGGCCGGCTCACGCGGCGCGCGTCGCCGCAGGGGCGGCGGGGGTGGCGATGTGCTCGCGGCGCACGCCGAGACCGACAAGGCGCGCCGGAAACCGCCGCAAAAACGGCCAGCGGCTGAGCAGGCGCACGAGCAGAGGCGGCCGCAGTGGTCCTCGCGCGCCCAGCACGCGGCCGATCAGCCGGTTCTGGATAAACACCTGCACCCGCTGCGTCGCGCGGGTCGGAAATTCGCGGCGGCGCTGCACCCGCTTGAGGTCGGCCTCGGTGGTCTGGCCGCGCAGCAAGCGAGGCGCGAGGATGTTGGCCGCGGCGACCGCGTCCTGGACCGCCAGATTGATGCCGACCCCGCCGATCGGCGACATCGCATGGGCGGCGTCGCCGATGCACAAAAGACCCGGCCGATGCCAGACCGGCAGGCGATCTACCGCAACGCTCAACAGCTTGATGTCGGACCAGTCGGCGATCTCGCCAACGCGGTTGCGCAGAGAGGGGACAAGGCCGGCGATCTCCTCGCGAAAGGCGGGGAGACCCTTCCCGTGCAGCGCGTCAAACCCGCCCTTGGCGATGAGATAAGCGCATTGCCAATAGTCGCCGCGGTCGAGCATGACGAGCATCCGGCCGGCATCGATCCGGCCGAGCGCCTGTCCGGGATCATCGGGGCGACGGGATACGCGCATCCACAGCACATCCATCGGCGCGCCGATGTCGCGGACTTCAAGACCGGCCTTCGCGCGCATCAGCGAGTGCCGCCCGTCGGCGGCGATGACAAGATCGGCGCGCACCACAAGATCGCCCTGCGGGGTACGCGCCCGGACCCCGGCGATGCGGTCCACGTCCCGGACAAGATCGATCGCCTCGGTCTCCATCTCCAGCCGAAAACCCGGCCAGCGTTCCGCCTCTCCGGCCAGGAAATCGAGAAAATCCCACTGCGGCATCAGCGCGATAAAGCGGCAGTGCGCCGGCAGATGGGTGAAGTCGGCGATTTCCGCAAAACTGTCGCCGATCTGTGCCCCGAGTGTTTTCACCTCCTGGTGCGGCCGCCGCAGAAAGTCATCGAGCAGCCCCAGCTCGTGCAGGATTTCAAGGGTCGAGGCGTGGACCGTGTCGCCGCGGAAATCGCGCAGAAAATCGGCATGCTTTTCGAGGACAGCGACGGGAACGCCGGCGCGGGCCAACAGGAGGCCCAGCATCATCCCCGCCGGCCCGCCGCCGACGATGGCGACGCGGGCCGCGATCTCGTTTTCCACCATGATCCGTCCCGGGTATGGCTGACTCCGCCCGGCACCACCCTATCGGCTTGCGCGCGCGCGGCAAAGCCCGCCGCGCGCACCGGCGATCATGGCGGCGGCTGGCGCGAGAGGGATTTGAGCCGCTCCTGCCGCGCCGATTCTTTTGCCGCGACATGATCGCGGTAGGCGGCGCGGTCGCCTTCGGCGACCTCGGCCTGGGTCGGACCGAGGCACACCGTCGGACATCGGGTGACGCCTTTCCGGGCAAGAAAGGCGGCCACAGCGGCTTGGTATTCGGCGTCCGTCATGACGGCAGCCCCGTTTCGCTCATACGATAGATGCGCTATGCTGTATAATCGCGCAGGGGTTAACACGGGGTTTAGCGGAAACCGCCAAAAACTTGCTCAAACCCCAAACAGTTTCCGGATTGATCTGGTTTTTTGGCGGCGATTTCCAACATATTTCCGCAGGGAGCGCAAGAGACGGGACAAGGATCGCGAGGCGTGGGCCATCCGGAGTACATGATCAGGTTCTGGGGCGTGCGCGGCAGCATCGCCTGCGCCGGACCCGACACCGTGCGCTACGGCGGCAACACCTCCTGCGTCGAGATCCGTTGCGGCCCGCACCTGATGATCTTTGACGGCGGCACCGGGCTGCGCCTCCTCGGCAACGAGCTGATGCAAAGCGGCCCGCCGCCGCCCTTCGATCTGTTTTTCAGCCACACCCATTTTGATCACATCTGCGGGCTGCCGTTTTTCGCCCCTTGCTATGACAAGAGCGTCGGCATTCACATCTGGGCGGGCCATCTGCGGCCCGACAAGAGCATCAAAGAGGTGCTCACCGAAATGATGATCGCCCCGCTCTTCCCGATCCCGCTGTCCACCTTCACCGCCAGGGTCGCCTTCACCGATTTCATCGCCGGCGAGGACATCATTCTCCACCCCGGCGTGCGCATCGCCACGGCGCCGCTCAACCATCCGAACGGGGCGACCGGCTATCGCATCGAGTACGGCGGCAAGGCCGTGGCTTATGTCACCGATACCGAGCACCAGACCGGCCGGCTTGACCCCAACGTCCTCGCCCTGATCGACGGCGCCGATGTGATGATCTACGACGCCTCCTATACCGACGCCGAATACCCCGCGCACAAGAACTGGGGCCATTCGACCTGGGAGGAGGGGGTTCGCCTCGCCGATGCGGCCGGGGTGAAAACCTTTGTCATCTTTCACCATGACCCGGCGCACGACGACGCCTTTATGGACCGGGTCGCGGCCGCGGCGGCCAAGGCGCGTGCGGGGACGATCGTCGCCCAGGAAGGGCTGGTTCTGCGCCCGTGATCTCAATGATACGGGTCGGCGGCGTCGCGCAGCCCGTCGCCGAGAAAGTTGAAGGCGAGGATGGTGATGATGACCGGCGCGACCGGCAGCATCAGCCACGGGTAAAGCGCCACCACGTTGATGTTCTGCGCTTCGTTGAGGAGCACGCCCCAGCTTGTCATCGGCGGCCGAAGGCCGAGGCCGAGAAAGGAGAGCGCGGTCTCGCCGAGGATCATGCCGGGGATCATCAGGGTCGCCGAAGCGATCAGATGGCTCATAAAGCTCGGCAGCAAGTGCCGCCCGATGACACGCGCCGGGCGCGCCCCCATCAGCACCGCGGCGGTGCAGAAATCCTCCTCGCGCAGCGCCAGGAGCTTTGAGCGCACGGCGCGGGCGAGGTGCGTCCATTCGATCATCCCCAGGATGATGGTGATGCCAAAATAGACAAAGAGCGGGCTCCAACTGACTGGCAGGATCGCCGACAGCGCCATCCATAGGGGCAGGTGGGGAAACGACTGGACGACCTCGATCACGCGCTGGATCAGGATGTCGGTCCAGCCGCCGTAATATCCCGCGATGCCGCCGATCAGGATGGCCAGCGTGAAACTGACGGCGACGCCGAGGAGACCCACGGTCAGCGAGAGGCGCGCGCCGTAGATGATCCGCGACAGCATGTCCCGGCCGAGCCGGTCGGTCCCCAAGAGAAACAACTGACCGCCGCGGGCCGGGCAGAACAGGTGCAGATTGCCGCGGAACAGGTCCCAGAAGCGATAGGAATCGCCGTGGCAGAACCAGCGGATCGTCTGCCGCTTTTTCGGGTCCGGCGTGTAGATCCGTTCGAGCCGGCTCATGTCGAGGCGGTAGTCAAAACCCTCGACATAGGGCGCCACGAGATGGCCCTGATAAAAGATGTGAACGGTCTGCGGCGGGGCATAGATGAAATCGGCGTTGTAGGTGCCGTCCGCATAAGGCGCGAGACACTCGCAGAACAGGATCGAGACATAAAAGACCAAGAGAACCGCGCCCGACAGCACGGCGAGGCGGTGGCGGCGGAACTTCCACCACATCATCCGCCATTGCGAAGCGGCGTAGAACCGCTCCTGCGCCGGGGGCAGGCGCTCGACCGCATAGGGGTCAAACGGCTCGGCGGAGACGTAATGGGCGAGCGGCTCGGCGGTCCCGCCCGGCGCCGCGCCGCCTTCGATCTCGCTCTCGCTCATCGCCGCCGCCCCGCCTGCAAGCGGATGCGCGGATCGAGAAGCGCCAGGGCGAGGTCCGAGATCAACACGCCGACCACCGTCATAAAGGCCAGAAACATCAGAAACGAGCCGGCGAGATACATGTCCTGGCTGCGCAGCGACTCCAGCAGCATCGGCCCCGTTGTCGGCAGCGACATCACCACCGAGACAATGACCGCGCCCGAGATCACCTGCGGCAGCAGCGAGCCGATGTCGGAGATGAACGGGTTCAAAGCCATGCGCAGCGGGTACTTGAACAGCAGCCGGATCGGCGGCAGCCCCTTGGCGCGAGCGGTGACGACATATTGCTTGTGCAATTCGTCCAGAAGATTGGCGCGCAGCCGCCGGATCATCGCCGCGGTGCTGCCGAGGCCGATGACGATGACCGGGACCCAGAGATGGGCCAGCACCGAAACCGTCTTGCCCCAGCTCCACGCCTGGTCGAGATAGTGCGGGTCCATCAACCCGCCGATTGAGACGCCAAAATAGACGTTGGCGAGGTAGAGCAGCACCAGGGCGAGCAGAAAATTGGGTGTCGCCAGCCCAAGAAAGCCGAGAAAGGTCAAGGTGTGGTCCGACCAACTGTACTGATGCGTCGCCGAATAGATGCCGATCGGAAAGGCGACCGCGTAGGTGAAGAGGATCGTCGCAAACGACACGATAAAGGTTAAGAGCAGGCGGTCACCCACCACCTGATTGACCGGCTCGTTGTAGAGAAACGAATAGCCCATATCGCCGTGCAGCAGGCCGCCCACCCAATGCAGGTACTGCTGCCACAGCGGCAGGTCAAAGCCGTACTCTTGTTCGAGAAAGTGGATGCGGACGAGATCCGCCTTCTGTCCGGTCGCCTGCAATTCCGCGATGTAGCTCGCAAAATAGTTGCCGGGCGGCAGATTGATGATGGTGAAGACGACGATGCTGATGGCAATGAGGGTCGGGATCATAACCAGAAGGCGATGGACGACATAGCGGCCCATGATCCCCTCACCCGGAGGTCGCTGCGCGAGCGGCTGACGTGCCGGCCGATTTGACCGGTGCTCCAAACCAGAAGCGGTCGGGCTTGTAGATGCCAAAATAGGCCCCGGGGTCCCAGTTGTAGATGCCTTCTTTGGGGACATCGTGCAGGCGATCGCCGACCACGACCGGTTGCAGCACACCGGCGACGGTGCCGATCGAGAAAACCTCATCGGCCCAGATCTTCAGCATCTTGCGCCAGACCTGGGTCTGCTGATCGGCCCCGACGGCACCGAGCCATTGCTGGTAGAGAGCGACGAGGCGGATGGCTGCGGGCAGATCGGGCGGCTTGCCCATCATGTCGCGGGTCTCAAAATACTGACCCCATTTGGGCCATTCGAGCTGCTGCTGGGTGGTCGGCGCCAGCTCCCAGGGCGGCATCGCGGCGGTCGCGAGGCCGTTCTCGATGCCCTTGTCGAGCGACATGATCGCCGCGCCCGAGAACACCCGGTCGCGGAACAGGGTCAGTTGCGACGGCTTGGCAAACAGCCGGATGCCGATCTGGCGCCAGGAATCGCGGATCAGTTCGAGCACGTCCGACTGCTCGCTCGATTCCCCGTTGTCCTCGACGATGATCTCGGCCGGCCGGCCGTCGGGAAGCTGCCGGATGCCCCCGCTGCCGCGCTTCAAGCCGATCTCGTCGAGCAGATGATTGGCCTCTTTGATATTGTACTGGGCCCAGGCGGAACGGTATTCGGGGCGGTAGAGAGGACTCTGCGGCAAGAGCGTGTTCTGCCCCTCGATGCCCAGTCCGAAATAAAGCACCTCGTTGATCAGATGCCGGTCGATCGCGAGCGAGAGGGCGCGGCGGAAGCGCACGTCGCGCATCAGCTTGCGCCACACCTTGTCCTTGGCGTCCAGATTGGGATAGAGCGCCCACTGGCTGCCCGGCCCGGTGCGCCACAGAAAGACGTGGTAGCCGTTGCGCTCTTCGCCCTGCTTCAGAAAGGTGTAGTTGTCAAAGCTCAAATAGCGGGCTTGCAGGTTGCTCTGCCCGGCGCCGGTCTGGGCCGGGATGATGCGGGGGCTCGCGAGGGTCAGCACGACGCGGTCGATATAGGGCAATTGCCGGCCGGCCGCGTCAACCCGGTAGTAATAGGGATTTCTGACAAAGATGATACGCGGGGCCGGCAGTTTCGTTTTCAGGATCCAGGGTTCGAGCGACGGCAAATCCGGATTGTTGTTCCGGTACATCCCGTCCATCCGGTTGTGGAGGGCCGCCCAGTTGCGCTTATGATATTTTTTTATGAGGGCGGCAAGGTGGGCCTTGTTGGCGTATTTCGGATTGAACTGCTTCAGGTAATGGGCCGGGGCATAGATATAGAGGGGATCGGGTCCGGCGAGGCTGGGCAGAAACAGCGGGTTCGGGTGCGTCCAGCTGTAGCGCACGGTGGTATCGTTCAGTACCTCAAAGCGCGGCGCCTCGCCCTCGGGCAGGAGTTCGACCGGCGGACCCGCGGGTGAGAGCATCGGGTTCTCGGCCACGTCCTGCCACCAGTAGCGGAAATCCTCGGCGGTAAAGGGCTGGCCGTCGGACCATTTCATCCCCGGGCGCAGATGCAGGGTGAACACCTGCCCGTTCTCGACATCGACCGATTGCAGGATGTCGGGCACCAGCTTGAACGCGGGCGTATAGGCCATCAGGCGCGCATAGCCGTAGACCACCATCATCCGGGTGTCATGCTGGCTGGCCATCAGCAGGTGGAGCGTGCCGCCCGGCTGACCGAGGGTGTCGGAATGGACGATCGCCGGTGTTGTCGGCACGCGCTCGCCGACCGGCGGCAGGCGGCCGCTTTTCACCGCCGCGGCAAAATAGGGGGTCTCGATCAGCCGGGGCGGCGCCATGCCTGACAAGGCGAGAACCAGGAGCACCGCGATCGCGGCTCTCGGCATGACGGCCCCGCTTAGGCAGTGGCCCGGCGCGGCGCCGCGGTTTCGGGCGGCGCCGTCGCCGCGACCCGGTGACCGGGCGCGATCTCGATCAGGCGCAGCGGCGCCCCCGCCTCGCGGCGGAACGGAGCGGGCCAGGCTGATGGTTTTGCCGTCTGATCCGTCAACCCGGCAAAATCGAGAGGGCGCGAAGGGTCCGGCACCGGCACGGCAGCGACGAGAGACTGGGTATAGGGGTGCACCGGGTTGCGGAACAGCATGCCGCGCGGGGCGATCTCGACGATGTGGCCGGCGTGCATCACTGCGACGCGGTCGGCGATGTAATCGACGACGGCGAGATTGTGCGAGATGAACAGATAGGTGAGTGACAGCTTCTGCTTCAGATCGATCAGGAGGTTGAGGATTTGCGCCTGGATCGAGACATCGAGGGCGGAGACCGGCTCGTCGCAGATCACCAGCTCGGGGCGCAAGGCAAGGGCGCGGGCGATGCCGATGCGCTGGCGCTGGCCGCCGGAGAAGCTGTGCGGGTAGCGGCGCAAATGGCGGGGTTCGAGACCGACCAGCGCGACCAGCTCGCGCACCAGATCGCGGCGCGAAGCGGGCGTCCCGATGCCGTGGATGACGAGCGGCTCCTCGATGATGTCATAGACCGTCATCCGCGGATTGAGCGAGCCGATCGGGTCCTGAAAGACATATTGCACCTGACGGCGAAAGCGCTTCAAACCCTCGCCTTCGAGTGTCAGCACATCGGTCGGCCGGCCACGGTCGTTGAACCGCAGCGACCCCGCATCGGGCGCGAGCGCGCGCAGCAGAACCTTGCTGAGGGTGGTCTTGCCGCAGCCCGATTCGCCGACCAGCCCCAGGCACTCGCCGCGCGCGATTTCGAGACTGACACCATCGAGGGCCGGGCGCCCGCCGCCGGTGCCGCCGCCAAACCAGCCGCGCTTGCGCAGGGTGAAGGATTTGCGCAGATCGCGAGCGGCAATCAGCGGCCCGCCCGCCGCCTGCGGCCACTCGGTCTTCTCGGCCATGAGATTGGGCGCCTCGCCCGCGGCGATCTCGCGGATCGGCGTCAAGCGCTCGCCGGGCTTCATGTCGAGGCGCGGCACGGCGCGCAACAGCGCCTTCAGATAGGGGTGCTCGGGGTGGCGGAAGATGTCGTCGCGGGTGCCGCTTTCCATCACCTCGCCGCGATAGACGACAACAACCTCGTCGGCGATGTTGGCGACCACCCCGAGATCATGCGTGATCAGCAGCACCGCCATGTCGAGGTCTTTTTGCAGATCGAGAAGCAGTTTCAGGATCTGCGCCTGGATCGTCACGTCGAGCGCGGTCGTCGGCTCGTCGGCGATGAGGAGGGCGGGGCGGCAGACCAGCGCCATCGCGATCATCGCCCGCTGGCGCAAACCGCCCGACAACTCGAACGAATAGCTGCGGCGGGCCCGCGCCGGTTCCGGAAAACCGACAAGGCCGAGCATCTCGGCGGTCAGCTCGGCGGCCTCGGTGGCGCCGACCCGGCGGTGCAGCCGCAGCGCCTCGCCAACCTGATCGCCGATCGTGTGCAGCGGCGACAGCGAGGTCATCGGCTCCTGAAAGATGATCGAGATGCGGCCGCCGCGGATGGCCCGCATCCGCCTGCCGTCGCGCGGCAGCCGGACGAGATCGACGACAGTGCCCGGGGAGCGCGGATCGGCGAACAGGATCTGCCCCTTTGTAATCCGCGCGCTCTGCGGCAGGATGCGCAGGATCGCCTGGCTGACGACCGATTTTCCCGACCCCGACTCGCCGACCAGCGCGACCACCGAGCGCGGGCGGATGCGGAACGAGATGCCGCTGACCGCATCGACAAACCCGCCCGGCATGGCAAAGCCGATGTGCAGATCGCGCACTGCCAGAAGATCGCTCATGCCTGCTCTCCGGCCGCCCAGGGAACGGCGGCCGGCGGCTCGGCCGGCGTCAGGCCAAGCGCCTTCAGATTGGCGAGGGTGGTGGGGGCGAGCGCGAGGTGGCGGGCCGCGGCGGCCTCCGCCGCGCGCGCAACGACAAAGGGAAACCCCTCGATCCGGCTGTCGAGCGACAGCTTCGCCCGACCGGCGCGCAGCACCAGTTGCATCCACCCGGCGCCGTCGCTGCGGGTGCTGTCGCTGCGGGTGTTGTCGCGGCGGGTCCCGTCACGATGGATAGCGTAACGGGCACTGTCGCGGCGGACGGCGTAATAGGACAGCCTCATCGCGTCGAGCGCCGCCCACGGGATTTCCGTGCCGCGCGGTCCGAGAACGCGCAGCGCCGTCCCGCTCAGCGCGAGGCGGGTGCGATGACGCTGCACGGTGCGCAGTCCGAAGATTGCGAACAGCGCGGCAAAGCCGCTCACCACCGCCATCGCCGGCGGCGCCAGCGGCACGCCAGCGAGGATGGCGAGGCACGGGATCAGACCAGCGAGGGCGCGCAGATCATCACCCCAAAGCGCGCGCGCGGGGTAGGCATGGACACTCACGCCCCGCCCCCGAACGCGGCAAAAACCTCGTCCGCGGCGAGCCAGCGCGCTGCACCGTGCGCCGCAACGCGGGTCACCAGCGTGCTCAGAAACGCCGCCGCCTCGGCATCCTGCACGGCGTGATGGGTCAACAGCCCGGTTGGCTCGGCGACATCGACAAGACCCTGCCGGCGCGCCCGAAGGTGGGCGAGGATACCGGAGAGCGCCGCCGCCTCGCCGATAAAGGCGCGACCCTCCCGCCAGGCGATAAGATCGACATGAACGTTGACCTCGCCGACGCCGGGGGCGGCGCGGCGCGGCCCCAGGCCCGAGATGGCGGCGATACCGCAGCCGGCAAGGAGCGGCAGAAACGCGGTGGCAAAGCGGTTCCACGGCGGCGCCAGAACGGGGCGCGCGCGCGCCCCAAACAAGGCCGACAGCCAAGCATGGCCGGCGCCGAGTTCGGCCTCCACCGCGGCCGGCGGACGCTCCGCCGGGAACTCGCTCTTATGGCGGTCGAGCGCATGGTTGGCGTGGCGCCAGCCGTGCTGGACAACGCCGGCGCGCGGCGCCCGCTCGGCAAGCCAGGCGGCCAGGTCTGGCTCGGCCTGGGCCGGGATCACGGCGAGCGTCACCGGAACCTCGCCGGCCAGCGCCAACAGGCGGTTGAGGCGATCGTCCGGCGCTGCCGCATCATCGTCGCGCCACCACAACGTCGCCGCGCGCCCGGCCTCACCCCAGCGGTCGAGTTCTCCAAGGAGATCCGACCATTGCGCACCGTTTGGCCGGGCATCGCGCGGCGCAGGGATCATGACCGGAGGATATACTCTTCCTGCCTCCACAAATCGCCCCTTTATGGCGGAATCCTGTCAAGTTTTGGCGGCGCGGCTGTCCGACCCTGCGGCGGGAGCCTAGCGGGGTATCGTTAGCGATCGGTGAGGACGGCAAAAAGGGCGGCGAGCCGGCGGGCAGCGACGGGAAGATCGTGGGCGCGCCGCACCTGCCGCTGCGCCGCTCGGCCAAACCGGGCGCAGAGAGCCGGATCGGCGATCAGTCGTCGCACTGCTGCGGCAAAGGCGCCGGCCTCTCCGGGTGGGACGAGGAGACCGGTGACGCCCGGCGCGACGATCGCGCCGACCCCGCCATTGTCCCCGGCGACGGCCGGCAGCCCGCTCGCCTGCGCTTCCAGGAGGGCCATGCCAAACGCCTCGTCGATCGCCGGCCAGACAAAGAGATCGGCCGCGGCGAGCCGGCGGGCGAGAGCGCGCGCATCGAGTTGTCCGTGCCAGCGCAGCCGGTCGCCGAGACCGGCCAAGGCGGCTGCGGCTGCGGCGCGGGCGGGACCGTCGCCGACGATGTCGAGCGACCAGGGGAGATCGCGCACCCGCCGCAGCGCCGCGCCGAGCAGCCGGTAGGAGGCGAGCTTGGCGCCCTCCCGCATCATCGCCACCGTGATCAGCCGCAGCGGGCCGGGCCCGGCGCGGCGGCGGGGCGCTTGATAAAGGGAAGCATCGAGAAACGGGCCAAGCGCAATCCAGCGCGCCGGATCGGCGAGAAGCGGCAGCACGCCGGCGCGATCGGCGGGGTTGATCCCGATGACGGCGCCGGCGCGGGCGAGCGCGGCGGCGACCGCGCGATGACCGAGAGCCCAGGGTCCCGCTGCCTGCCTGGTGGCCGAGGACGCCTCGGCCACGACATAGGGGATGGCGAACCGCGCGGCGACGGCCGGGCCGATCCAGTCCGGCGCCTTGTGGTAGAGATGATAGGTGAACCACAGATCGGGCGGGTTGTCGCGGTGCCGTTGGCAGAAGCGCTGCGCCAATCTTTCGCCGAGGGCGGCGAGCCGCGCCTGCCGCTGCGGGTCGCCCTGCCCGTCATAGCTGCGCAGGCGGGCGGCCAGAAATGGCTCATGTCCGGCGCGCGCGAGCGCCCGCAAAAACAGCCGCGCGATGCTGCGGTCGCCCGACGGGACCGGATGATCGGGCGGCTTCATCGGTGCATAGAAAGCGATGCGCATGATCTGCCGGGCCGCTCGCCACAGACACCCTCACCCGCCTCGCCCCGCTGACGCGGGGTTCGGCACTCTTTCCCGCAGTGCGGGAGAGGGTGGACCAGCCCAAAGGGCCGGCGGGTGAGGGGCTGCGGTCGGAATGTGACCGGAGGTATCGGCTGCGAGACCAAACCGCACGGCCAATTCTGCGATGCCAGCCCGCATGTCAAAGGCGGCGCGCACGCGCGCCTGCCCGGCCATGCCGAGGCGAAGGCGCGCGGCCGGATCGCGGATCAGATTTTCGATCAAGACGGCAAGCGCGGCGGGATCGCCGGGCGGAGCCAAGAGGCCCTCGCGCCCGTGGCGGATCAGTTCGGGAATCCCGGATATTGTCGTCGCCACGCACGCGAGGCCCTGGCTTTGCGCCTCGACCAGCACATTGGGCAGCCCGTCGCGGTCGCCGTCCTTTACGATCTTTGCCGCGAGCACAAAAAGGTCGGCGGCGCGATAGGCGGCCAGCACCTCCGGCTGGGCCAGAGCGCCGCGCCATTCGATCCTTGTGGCGAGACCCAGATGCCGCGCCCGCTGCATCAGCCGCGCGCGCTCGGGACCGGCGCCGATATGGACAAGGCGCCAGGCGAGACCTCGGGGCAGGAGGGCCAGCGCGGCGATGAGATCATCGTACCCCTTTTTCGCGACCGCGCGCCCGACCGAGAGGAGCGCGACCGGGCGCTGCGGATCGCCGCCATCGCCGCCGAGGGCGCGCGCCGGGGGCGGCGGAAAACGGGCGAGATCGAGACCGTGATAGACGAGTGCGACCCGCTCGGGGTCGGGAGCGAGAGTCGCGAGATGGCGCCGCCCGGTCTCGGTGCAGGTTACCGCCCAGGCCGCCTCGGCGAGCTTGTCACGCTTCTCCCACGCGGGAAGCGTCCAGATGTCCTTGGCATGGGCCGAGACCGACCACGGGAGAGCGAGGATCAGCGCGGCGTAGCGGGCGACCGAGGCCGGAGTGTGCAGAAAATGCGCGTGCAGACGGTCGATGTCCGCCGGCAGTTCGCGCGCCAGCACGACCGCCTGGCCAAAGCGGCGGACGCGGTTCGGGGTGGGGTCGCGCCGCAGATCGGCGAAAAAGGCGCGCCGGGCCCGCCGGTATCCGGGACGGCGGCGGGCGGAGCGCCAGCCGCGCCACACCCGTCCCGGCTCGCGACAGAGATACTCCGGCAGATAGAGGAGCGGGGCGCGGATCGCACGGTGGACCGGGTGGCGGGCGGGTTCGCTCGGCCGGCGCAGCGAGACGATCAGGATGTCGAGGCCACGCTCGGCGAGCCCCAGGATCTCCTGGGCGATAAAGGTCTCCGACAGGCGCGGGTAGCCCTTCAGGACAAAGGCGACCCTCTGCGCCGCCGCCGGTATCCTGCTCATGCTTCGCGGCTGACCGGCTCGGGGAAGCGGGCGCCGCGCCCGCGGTCGAGCCATTTGCCCACCAGCCGGTTGACGCTCGCCATGCCGTCGAGCAGCCCGGGAATGACGACGCGCGAGGGCGGCGCCTGCTGGGTCAGATGGCGCAGGGCCGCAGCCATCACCCGCGGATCGCGGCCCTGCGCTTCGGACAGGAGGGCGACGAGACCGAGCGCGGCGGCGCGCTCGGCGCGGATCAACTGCTCGCGGCGCGGCTCGGTGCGGGGAATGATCAGCGCCCGCTTGTCAAACGAGAGGATCTCGCAAAAGGTGTTGTAGCCGCCCATCGCGACAACGCCGGCGGCGCGCGCCATCAGCATCTCCAGCCGCGCGTCAAAGGTGATCGCGCGCAGCCGGCCGAGCCGCTGGGCGCGCTCGGCAAAGGCGGCCTGCTGCTCGGGCAGCATGAACGGTCCAAAGACGAGGAGCGCCGGCAGTGGGATCTGGGGGTCATGCTCATAGGCGCGCAGCACCAGATCGATGAGACCGTCGCCGTCGCCGCCGCCGCCCGGCGTCACCAGCAGAAATTCGTCGTCGCGGAACTCGCGGCCTTCCGGGCTGCCGACCGGGTCTGCGCGCAGGCGCGGATCGGCGCGGCGGCGCAGATAGCCGGTATAGGTGATGCGCCGGCGCACGCTCTCGGGGAGGGCGATGCCGGCGAGCGGATCGCAGATCTGCGGCAGACCGTAGACCCAGATCTCATCGTAATATTCGGCGAGGGCCGGCACCGCCTGCTTGCGTTCCCATTCGCTTTTGAGCGCGTCGGGATCGTCCATCACGTCGCGCAGCCCGAGGATCACCGCCGCGCCGCGCCGGTGCATCAGTTCGAGCGTGTCGCGCACCTCGCCGCGCAAGCCCAGCGGCTCCTTGTCGACAATAAACAGGTCGGGGTCAAAGATGTCGGCGGTGTGGCGAATGAGCGAGGCGCGCATCGCCAGCGCCTCCTCGATGTCGATCGGCAGGTTGAGCGAGACGTATTCGCCATTGCGCAGCTTGATAATCCCCGGCACGCGCACAAAATCGACGCGGGAGCCAAAGTCGAAGCTGCCGATGATCGGCGATCCCGACAGGATCAACACCGAGATCGCCGGATCGGCCTCGACCAGCGAGTGCGCGATCGCCCGGCACCGGCGCAGGTGGCCCAGCCCAAAGCTGTCGTGGCTGTAAATCAGGATGCGCTTGTGATCGCCGCGAACGGGCATGGGCGCCCCCCTGGTACCGCCAACGGCGGACTATTGCATAAATGCATAATAACTGCCTAGAAGTGTGCGGCGCAAAATGATCTTTTCCTCCGGCCCCGGACGCGGGGCGCCCGGCAGCGGAGCGCGGCGATGAAAGGAACGGCAGCGCTCTTTACCACCGCCGAAGAGGCGCTTCGTCCGGCGCAGCCGTTGCCGGGCCTGACCCCGGCGC
>JBOHMF010000046.1:0-14511 GCA_050730055.1 Allostellaceae bacterium | reverse complement strand
GCCCGCGCATCCCTTCCATCCTCACTTTTCAATCAACACCCCCGGAAGCTCCTCACCCCGGAAGGGCCGCGCTTATAACCCCCAGCCCCCGCCCCGTCAACCGCCTTCTCACACCCGGCCGCCAGAACAAATAAGCCAAAAGCATCCCCCAGGATCATACCCCAGAGACGCGCAGCAGAAAGCTAACATAAGACCCCAAACCCAAACCGTCCAGGGGAGGATGTGACAAAATTCAGACTCCTACAGCAGTCCGAGCGCGCGCAACTCGGCCAGCATCCGGTCGGGCGGGGGCTCCTCATCTTTCGCCAGATCGGGCGGAGCATCGGCCGGGGCGAGATAGCGCCAGCCCTGAAACGGCCGAAAGGGACGCGGCACGGTCGCCACCAGCTCGGCTTCCACCTCGATCAGGCAGAAGCGGCGCCCGTCCTCCTCCTCTTTGAGGCGGAACCCGCTCACCAATTGGCGCGCCCGGATCTGGCCGCGCACCACCCAGTAGAGCGAGCCGCCGGCCAGCACCTCCTCGGCGCGGCGCGGCCGGTTGCGGGTCGGGACCCAACTGCTGCCGCGCTCCCTGACGCGCTTGGCCCGCACCCGGCGCAGCTGCACGACATCCTCAATGCCGACGGCGAGCTTGACAAGGTGGAGAGCCACCGCCGGCTCAGCCCTGCGGCGTGGCGGCGAGGGCGATCAGTTCGGCGCCCTCCTCGACCAGATCGCCGACCGCAAAGCGCACCGCTTCAACAATGCCGTCGGCAGGGGCGGCGACCGTGTGCTCCATCTTCATCGCCTCGATGACGATGAGCGGCGCGCCGCGGCGCACCCGGCTGCCCGGCCCGACAAGCAGCCGCGTCACCCGCCCCGGCATCGGGGCGCTGAGCCGTCCCGCCGCGGCGGCAAGACCGGACGGCGGCGCGAGCGGGTCGATCTCGCTGAGCCGCCAGCTCTCGCCGTTGAGAAACACCGCCAGATCGGCTCCGCTGTCGAGCACGATCAGGCGCCGCACGGCGCCGTCGAGCACGAGATGGAAACCTCCCTCCGGTCCGCGCGTGCCGGAGGCGAGAGCGGTCCGCTCACCAAGATCGAGCCGCCAAGACTCGCCCTCGGCCATAGCGGCGATCATCCGCTCCTGTACGCCGTCGCGGAAAACGACATCCTGCACACCGCGCTCGCCGCCCAGCCGCCAGCCCACGCTTCCCGTCCACGGCGAGAACCAGTCGCCCGCCGCCTGCCGGCGCGCCTCCTCCGCGCGGGCGGCGAGACGAACAAGCGCAGCAGCCGCGAGCGCCGCTGCCGGTGCCGGGCATGGCGCCGGCAGCAGGGCCGCGCGGTGGCGCTCGATAAAGCCGGTGTCGATCGCGCCGGCGGCAAAGGCCGGGTGCGCGGCGACGCGAGCGAGAAAGGCAAGATTGGTCGAAAGGCCCAGAACCGCGGTCTCGGCGAGCGCCCGCTTGAGCCGTGCGACCGCCATCGCACGATCGTCGCCGTGGACGACGAGCTTGGCGATCATCGGATCATAGAACGGCGTCACCGTATCACCCGGCCGCACCCCGCTATCGCTGAGGGCATGATCGGGCGACGGCAGGCACAGCCCGGCGATCCGGCCGGTCTGCGGCAGAAAATTGCGCTCCGGTGCCTCGGCATAAAGCCGCACCTCGATCGCGTGACCGTGGCGGACAACGTCTTTCTGCGCCAGCGGCAACCTCTCGCCAGCGGCGACGCGCAACTGCCATTCGACGAGATCAAGCCCGGTGATCGCCTCGGTCACGCGATGCTCGACCTGCAAGCGCGTGTTCATCTCGATAAAATGGAAGCGGCCATCCGCGACGACAAATTCGACCGTGCCGGCGCCGACATAGCCAACGGCGCGGGTGGCGGCGAGCGCGGCCTCGGCCATCGCCGCGCGCGTCTCCTCAGCCAGATCCGGTGCCGGCGCCTCCTCGACGACCTTCTGATGGCGGCGCTGGATCGAGCAGTCGCGCTCAAACAGGTGGACAAAATTGCCATGCCGGTCGGCAAAGACCTGGATCTCGATATGGCGCGGTGCGGAGAGATAGCGTTCGAGCAGGACGCGCCCGTCGCCAAAGGCACCCTCGGCCTCGCGCATTGCCGCGGCGAGCGCCGCCGCAAAGGCGTCCGCCTGCTCGACCACCCGCATCCCGCGCCCGCCGCCGCCGGCCGACGCCTTGATCAGAACCGGAAAGCCGATCTGCTCGGCCGCGGCGAGGAGCCGCGCCGGGTCCTGATCGGCCGCGTCATAACCGGGCACGATCGGCACGCCGGCCTCGCGCATCAAGGCGCGCGCCGCCGCCTTTGACCCCATCGCCCGGATCGCCACCGCCGGCGGCCCGATAAAGGCGATGTCCGCGGCCGCGCAGGCTTCGGCAAGACCGGCATTCTCCGACAGAAAGCCGTAGCCCGGGTGGACCGCTTGCGAGCCGCTCTCCTGCGCCGCCTTGAGGATCGCCTCGATGTTCAGATAGCTCGCGCGCGCCGGCGCCGGCCCGATCGGCAGGGCTTCATCGGCCAGCGCGACGTGCCGCGCTTGCGCGTCGGCGTCCGAGTAGACCGCGACGGTGGCGATGCCGAGACGGCGCGCCGTGCCGATGATGCGGCAGGCGATCTCGCCACGATTGGCGATCAGAATCTTGCCAAACATTGCCACCCGCTCACATCCGGAAGACGCCAAAGCGGGTGGGGGCGGGGGGCGCGTTGCGGCTGGCCGCGAGCGCCAGGGCCAGCACCATCCGCGTATCGCGGGGGTCGATCACGCCATCGTCCCACAACCGCGCGCTCGCGTAATAGGGATGGCCCTCGCGCTCGTACTGGGCCCGGATCGGCGCCTTGAAGTCCTCCTCCTCGGTCGCGCTCCACGCTTCGCCGCGCGCCTCCCTGGCGTCGCGGCGCAGTTGCGCCAGGACCGAGGCGGCCTGCTCGCCGCCCATCACCGAGATGCGCGCGTTTGGCCACATCCATAAAAAGCGCGGAGCATAGGCGCGCCCGCACATGCCGTAATTGCCGGCACCAAAGCTGCCGCCGATGATGACCGTGAATTTTGGCACCGCGGCCGTCGCCACCGCCGTCACCAATTTGGCGCCATCCTTGGCAATGCCGCCCGCCTCGTATTTGCGCCCGACCATAAAGCCGGTGATGTTTTGCAGGAAGACGAGCGGGATCTGCCGCTGCGCGCACAATTCGATAAAGTGCGCGCCTTTCAGGGCGCTTTCCGAAAACAGAATGCCATTGTTGGCGAGGATGCCGACGGGATAACCCCAGATGCGGGCAAAACCGCACACCAATGTCGCCCCGTAAAGCGCCTTGAACTCGTCGAGTTCGCTGCCGTCGACGAGCCGGGCGATAACCTCGCGCACCTCATAGGGGCGGCGGGTGTCGGCGGGAACGATGCCGTAGAGATCTTCGGCTGGATAATGCGGCTCGTCCGGCTCGGCAACGGCAGGCCCGGCGGGCCTGGCGCGGTTCAGATTGGCGACGATGCGGCGGGCGATGCCGAGGGCATGGCGGTCGTCGAGCGCATAATGATCGGTGACGCCGGAGGTGCGGCTGTGCACCTCGGCGCCGCCCAACTCCTCGGCGCTGACAACTTCGCCGGTGGCGGCGCGCACCAACGGCGGACCGCCGAGGAAGATCGTCCCTTCGCCCTTGACGATGACGCTCTCGTCCGACATCGCCGGAACATAGGCGCCGCCCGCCGTGCACGATCCCATGACCAGCGCGATCTGCGGGATGCCGGCCGCCGACAGCCGCGCCTGGTTGAAAAAGATGCGGCCAAAATGATCGCGGTCGGGAAACACCTGATCCTGCTCCGGCAGATAGGCGCCGCCCGAATCGACGAGATAAAGGCAAGGGAGATGATTGTCGGCGGCGACCTCCTGGGCGCGCAGGTGCTTTTTGACGGTCATTGGAAAGTAGGTGCCGCCCTTGACCGTCGCGTCATTGGCGACGATGACGCATTCCTGCCCCTGGATGCGGCCGATGCCGGTGACGACGCCGGCCGCCGGCGCCTCGCCGTCATACATTCCGTGCGCCGCCAGCGCCGAGAGTTCGAGAAACGGCGCTCCGGGATCAAGGAGGAGCCGCACGCGCTCACGCGCCAGCAGCTTGCCGCGCGCCAGGTGGCGCCGCCGCGCCGTCTCCTCGCCGCCCGCGCGGATTTTTGCCAGCGTTGTGGCGAGATCGGCGACGAGTTCCCGCATCGCCGCCGCGTTGGCGCGAAACGCCTCCGAGCGCCGGTCGATCGCGGTTTCCAGAACGGCCATGAGGGCGAGCCTGCCTTGCTCCCGCGAGCGGGGCAAGGGGAAAGCGGGGCCGCGGCCGCATCATCGGCACCAGCTCCGCCGCCCTTTCCGCGGTCCGCAGCGCCCTCCCTTTTGCCGGAGGCATTGCCGATCGCCGCGTAGCTGTGCCAATCTTTTCCAAATAATTGCAATTAACCATTAATTCTTTTGGCATGATCAAAATATACATTGTATATTCCACAAATTGATCGCAACGAAAACGCGGCCGCCGGACTGACGGTTTCTCATCAGGACTATAGAAACCGCGAAAGCCCCAGATCCCGACAGCCCAGAGCAACGGATAACCGAGACAACGTGAGCGCGTGGACCAAAGCGGCGAGAGTGGCCGCGCTTCTGGTATTTGCGGTCGGCACCCTGCTTGCGCGCGGCGCCTTCGCGGAAACGTTGTGGCTTCATCCCGATCGCGACCCCTTTCAGGGAACGCTCGCGGGCGCTCTCGACCTGTTCGCCGCCCACGGGATACCGCGCCAGATTTTGCAGGAGCAACAGCGCCTGTATGCCGCGGGCCGCTGCGTCCGCCGCCGGATCGGCAACGGAGAACACATCGCTCTGATGACCTTTGGCAGCAACCGGGTTCTTCCGGACGTCGTCGCAGAGGTGAGCCTTTGGCCCGGCTGGGCGCCGCGCGACGCCACCCTCTGCCGCGTCGCCGCGCAAGGGAGCACGTATGCCCTGGTGCGGCCGGATGTGTGCGGCAACTGGTCGGAAGAAAGGCTGCCGCCGTCTGCCGGCTCTGCCCCGGCCGCACCCGCCGCTGTCGAGGTTCCGGACGCAAACTCGGGCCTCTGGCCCGAGGCCGTGGGAATGTCCGGGACCGAAGGTGGCTCGGAAAGCTTTTTAAGCCCCGCAGGCTTTATCGCGCCGGCCGCCTTTTCCGACGGTTCCGGGGGAGATGCGCCAGACCCCGTGGGGCTTGTCGTGCCGGCGGTCCTCCCCGACGGTCCGGCGGGAGATCTGCCAAGCCCCACCGGATTTGTCGTGCCGGCGGTCTCTCCTGATCTTCCCGAGGAGGGATATCCCTCCCCGAAGCAACCCACGCCGACACCGCCGGGTTCGCCGCCCGCCAATGTGCCGGAACCGGCTTCAGGGTTGCTGTTCGGCTCCGCCCTGGCGGTTTTTGCCCTGACCCGACGGGCGCTCCACCCGCAGCGAGCAGAGCGCGGCATGAGCGCGGCGGAAATGCTCAGTTGGCGAGATACCCGCCATCGACATAGAGTTCGGCGCCGGTGATGTAGGAAGCTTCATCGGAAGCGAGAAAAAGGACGGCGTTGGCCACCTCCTCGACCCGCCCGGCACGACCCATCGGCACCATCTCCAACATCCTGGCCCGCACCGTCGGGTCGGCGGTGCGCCCCGAGCTGCGCATCGGCGGCATCAGCCCGGGATGGACCGAGTTGACCCGGATGTTGTCGCGCCCGAGCTGCACCGCCGCCGCCTTGGTCAGGGTGCGCATCGCTCCCTTTGAGGCGTTGTAGGCGACATGGATGCCGTGCTGCCCGACGACGCCGGAAATCGAGGAGATGTTGACGATGGCGCCACCGCCGCGCGCCTTCATCAGCGGGGCCGCGAACTTTGTGCCGAGAAAGCCGCCGCGCGCATTGACCGCCATCAGCCGGTCCCACGCCGCGGTGTCGTAGAGATCGGCCACGGCGCTGCCCGAGAGACCAGCATCGTTGACCAGGATGTCGAGACCGCCCCACTCCCGGACAACCGCGGCGACGACGGATTGCCACTCGCTCTCGCTGGCCACGTCGAGGTGGTGGTAGGCTGCGGCCCCGTTTGCCGCGGTGATCTCGGCGGCGACCGCTCTGCCCTCCGCATCGAGAACATCGGCGAGCGCGACCTTGGCACCCTCGTGGGCGAAGATGCGCGCCATGCTGGCGCCCATGCCGGACGCCGCCCCCGTGATCAACGCGATCTTGCCATCAAGCCTCATCGTCCCCTCCCAGAAATAACTCGCCACAGAGGCACGGAAGAAATCCCGTCGTCCCGGCGAAAGCCGGGACCCATATCCACTATGGATACCGGCTTTCGCCGGTATGACGAGCAATCTTTGCGGAGTTCGTCCTCTGGATTCTCTGTGTCTCTGTAGTGAACTTAACCGGCGCCAACCGCGGCACCGAGCGTCGCACCGATCTCGCGGTGCAGGACCAGATCGGCAATGGCGTCGAGCCCGGTCGGCTCGCGGTTGACGATGACCAATGTGGCGCCGTTGCGCTTGGCCAGTTCGGGAAACCCGGCGGCGGGATAGACCACCAGCGAGGAGCCGGCGACAAGAAACAGATCGGCGGCCAAGCTCAGCGCCTCGGCCCGCCGCATCGCCCGCTCCGGCATCGCCTGACCAAACGAGATCGTCGCGGTCTTGACAAAGCCGCCGCACGAGCCGCACACGGGCGCCTCGCCATCGTGCTCAAAGGTGAGGCGCAGGGCCTCGATCTCATAGCGCTCGGCGCAATCGAGACAGCGGGCATAGGTCGTATTGCCATGCAACTCAACGACCCGCTCCGCGGGAACGCCGCTCTGCTGATGCAGCCCGTCGATGTTCTGGGTGATGACGGCGGTGGCGCGGCCGCGGCGCACCAGTTCGGCGATCGCGCGATGGCCGCGGTTTGGCCGCGCTCGCGAGAGGGTCTCATCGGCGGCAAAACGGCGCCGCCAGGTCTCGCGCCGCGCCTCTTCGGAGGCGAGAAACTCGGCAAAGTCGATCGGCGCCATCTGCGTCCAGATGCCGCCCGGGCTACGGAAATCGGGGATGCCGGACTCGGTGCTGATGCCGGCGCCGGTAAAGGCGACGGCATTGCGGGCCCCGAGGAGGAGGCGGGCGAGCTCGGCGGTCTCGGGATCGGAGGGCATGGCACAACTCTCGCAAATGCCGCGCCGCGAGAAAAGCCCCGAGATGCGATCCTTGCCTTCGCATGACCCTGCGCACCGCCTATCTCGCCGCCGCGGGCTTTGAGGAGGAGCTGGCCGATGAGTTGGGCGCCGTCGAGCGGCGCCACGGCCGACTCTTCACCGCCGCGGGAGCGCCGCGCCCGGCCGCTTGGGCGGTCAATGTCTGGCATGACCCGCAGGAGATCGAAATTGCCTCGATCGGCACGGCGGCGAGCACATTGCGGGCGCTCCAGCGCAACTGGGCGGTCTATGCTCCGGTATTTCATCGCCGCGCCGTTCTGATCCAGGAAAAGCTGCCAAAGGTGTCGGCCAGGCCGCTCGTCTTTGGGACGCCGCCGCCCGCGGCGCCGCTGGGGTCGTGGACCCTTCTCGACACCGGCACGCTCCTTGCCGCGCCGTCCTGCACCAGCCCCTTTCCGCACGGCGAGGCGCGCTTTGTCGAGGACAGAGACGGGCCGCCGAGCCGCGCCTATCTGAAGCTGTGGGAGGCGCTGACCCTGATCGGTCGCCGCCCCGCGCCGGGCGAATTCTGCGTCGATCTCGGCAGCAGTCCGGGCGGGTGGAGCTGGGCGCTGGCCCAAATGGGCGCGCGCGTCCTCTCTGTTGACAAGGCGCCGCTCGACCCCGCAGTAGCGCGTCTGCCGGGTCTCGAATACCGCGCCGGGAGCGTCTTTGCCCTCGATCCCTGCGCAGTGGGTCCGGTCGATTGGCTGTTCTGCGACGTGATCTGCTATCCCGAGCGGCTGTTGCGCCTTGTCGAGCGCTGGCTGGCGGCCGGGACCTGCCGGAACTTTGTCTGCGCGGTCAAGTTCCAGGGTACGACCGACCACGCCGTGGCGCGCCGCTTTGCCGCGCTTCCCGGCAGCCAGTTGCGCCACCTCTATCACAACCGGCACGAATTGACCTGGAGCAGGGTCGGCCCGCCCTGAGCCGGGAAGGGTGCGGTCTCAGCGCCCGGTGGCGGCGATGCGGCGGCAATGATCGAGCGCCGCGGCGATGAGATTGTCGCTCGCTTCCGGGGTGCGGAAGGCGGAATGGGCGGACAGCGTGACATTGTCGAGCGTGGTCAGGGGATGTCCGGCCGGCAGGGGTTCGAGGGCAAAGACATCGAGACCGGCATGGCGGATGTGGCCCCCGCGCAGGGCCTCGATCATCGCCTCCTCATCGACCAGCGCGCCGCGCGCGGTGTTCACCAGGATGACGCCCGGCTTCATCGCGGCAATGCGGGCGCGCGACAGAAAGCCTCTGGTATCCTCGGTCAGCAGCAGGTGCAGCGAGACCACATCGCTGCGCGCCAGCACCTCTCCGAGCGCGACAAATTCGACGCCGGGATAGACCCGCTCGCTGCGGTTCCAGGCGATCACCTTGAGGCCGGAGCCGAGCGCGAGACGCGCAACCTCGGCCGCGATGCCGCCAAAACCGACGAGTCCCAGCGTCTTGCCGGTGAGCTGGGCACCCTCGATGCCGAGCCATTGGCCGGCGCGCACGCCGCGGTCCATGCGGGCAAAGCCCCGGGCCGACACCCACATCAGCGCGATCGCGCATTCCGCGACCGCAGTGTCGCCATAGCCCTTGATGATGTGAACGGTAATGCCGAGACCGGCGAGATCCTCGGGGTTCATATAACTGCGCGCCCCCGTGCCGAGAAAAACGACGTGCGCAAGGCCGCGGCACTGCGCGGCGATCGGTGTTGGCAAAGGGGTGTGGTCGATGACGGCGATTTCGGCGTCGCCAAGAACGATCGGAAGCGCGTCCGGTCTCACCTCGGGGTCGCGATGGATGGCAAGCGGCGGGTCTTCCGCGCGCCGCAGCCTTTCCGCGATTGCGGCGAGGGCGTCGTCGGCATCGACAAAGACCGCGCGCACGGCTCTTTCGCCCTTCACAATCACGCCTCCGTTACGGGATGGGAGCAAGACCGTCTGTAGCGATGCAATCCCTGGCAAGATGTCGGTCCCCGTCCGGTTTGACCGGCAGCTTGCCGCAAGGCGGTCCGGGCCAAGGGACGGACTCCTGGCCCTGAGACGCCTCAGACCACCTGGTTGCGCAACAGCGCCGCGCCGCGCGCGAGGCGCTCCAGATTGTCGCGCAGGATCGCGATCACATTATCTTCATAGTGCCGCGTCTCACCGGCCGTGTGCGGGGTGATCAGCACTTGCGCCATTCCCCATAAGGGCGAATGCGCCGCCAACGGCTCCGCCGCCGTCACGTCGAGGCCGGCGCCGGCGATGCGGTTTGCCGCCAGTGCCGCAATAAGCGCCGCCTCGTCAATCACCCGCCCGCGCGCGACATTGACGAGATGAGCGGACGGTTTCATGCGCGCGAGCGCCGCGGCATCGACAAGATTTTCGGTCTCCGGCGTCAGCGGGCAGCAGAGGACAACAAAATCGGCCTGCGCCACCAGGGACGGAAAGTCGCCTATCGCGTGCACCTCATCCGCTGCGCCGCGCCCCAAGGCGGGATCGTGCCGCAGCCCGACAACCTGCATCTCAAACGCCTTGGCGAGCCGGGCCAGTCGCCCGCCGATGTCGCCGAGGCCGACGATGAGAAGCGTCTTGCCGGCGAGCTCATCCTCCCGCATTGCAAGATCGCCGATCATGTCGCGCCAGACGTGCTGTTTCTGATTGTCGCGCGCCTCGGGAAGGCGGCGGCTGAGGGCGAGCGTCAAGGCCATCGCGTGCTCGGCGACGGCGCGGGCGTTGACGCCGCGCGCACTGGCCAGGCGGATGCCGCGGTGTGCCAGTTCCTCGCGCGGAAACTGGTCGGTGCCGGCGCCGATCGACTGGATAAAGCGGAGCCTCGGCGCGCGGTCGAGCAGATCGTTCCGCCACAGCCCCGAGATCACCAGCACATCGGCTTCGCCCACATGCTCTTTGAGGCTCTCCGGATCGCGCACGGCAAAGCTGGCGAGACCGGTCGCCAACTCGGAAAACCGCTCGTGCAGCCGGTAGGCGACATGGGCAAAGCAGATCACCGGCTTGTCGGGGAAAAGCATGGTCGCACTCCGTTCCGTGACAGGATAGACGCTGCGCGCGGAGGGAGAAAGCCGGGCCGCCAAAAACCCCCTCCCGGCGCCGGCTTTCGGCGTATGATCACATGTGCGGCATCCGCTCCAGCCAGGGAGACGCCCATGAACACCGAGCCGAGCACGCTGGTCGATCTCGACCAGGGGCTGATCAGCCGGCGCATCTTTATCGAGCCGGAGATCTATGCCGAGGAATTGCGGCAGATCTTCGCCCGTTGCTGGCTCTATCTGTGCCACGACAGCCAGATCCCGCAGCCCGGCGATTTTCTGACGACGACGATGGGCGAGGACCCGGTTCTGGTGGTGCGCGGCAGCGATGGCAAGGTGCGCGCTTTTCTCAACATCTGCCGGCATCGCGGCAACCGCCTGTGCCGGGCCGACGGCGGCAATACGGCAAGTTTCACCTGCGCCTATCACGGCTGGACTTACGGCAATGACGGGCGGCTCACCGGCGTCCCATATCTCAAGGAAGCCTATCACGGGGCGTTGATGCGCGAACGCTGGGGTCTGGTGCCGGTGGCGCAGCTCGATGCCCATAAAGGCTTGTGGTTTGCCACCTTTGACCCCGAAGCGCCGCCCTTGCGCGAGTATCTCGGCGAGATGGCCTGGTATATCGACACCTTTATCGACCGTTGCGAGGGCGGCATCGAGATCCTCGCGACCCACAAGTGGATCATGCCGTGCAACTGGAAGTTCCCGGCCGAGAATTTTGGCGGCGACGCCTACCATGTGCATTGGAGCCATTCTTCGGCGCTGACGACGGGGTTCAGCGTCGGGTCCACCGCCAGCCCGGCCGGTGCCAACCGCATGGTCTCGCCCGGTCTCGGCCACGGTCTCATCTGCATCGGCAGCGAGAGCTACGGTGATGCCCCGATACCCGAGCTCCAGGCTTATGAGCGCGCCATCCGCCCGCAGGTGCAGGCCCGCCTGGGGCCGCGCGCCGCGCTGGTCAACCCGATCGTCGGCACGGTCTTTCCCAATTTCTCGCTGCTGCGCGGCACCTCGCGCACCATTCGGGTGTGGCAGCCGCGCGGTCCCGACCGGACCGAGATCTGGTCCTGGGTCTTTGCCGACAAGGCGGCGCCGCCGCAGGTCAAGGAAGCCGTCCGGCTGGCCGGGGTGCGCGGGTTCAGCCCGGCCGGCTCGTTCGAGCAGGACGACATGGACAACTGGCAGGAATGCACCCGGACCTGCCGCGGCGTCGTGGCGCGGCGTATGCCGGTCAATACCCAGATGGGTCTCGGACACGAGCGCTTTGACCCGGCACTCGGGGCCTGGACCAGCGATTCCGGCTTCAGCGAGAGCAACCACCGGCAGTTCTACCGGCGCTGGGCCGAGCTGATGGGGGCGGCAAGCTGGACCGGGATGACACGGAACGCTCCGCCGGAGGGCATCCCGGCATGACGACCCGGGTCTGATCCGCGCGATCGCGCCGGGCGCGAGCCCGGAGGACGTTGCCCATGCGCGACCTGCCTCCTTATTCCGCGGCCTCCCCGGTCTCGGCGCCGAGCCCATTGTAGGTCCGCTGCTGGTAGCGGATCATGTATTCCGTGTAAGTGGTTGTGGGGTACTTTGGCGGCTTGTCCGGCCCGATGCAGGTCGCTACGGCGGCCACCGGCCAATCGATGGTGCTGTCGCAGAAAAAAGCGAGCGCATAGCGCTCCCCGCCCGAACGGTTGACGGCGCGGTGAGGGGTGGCGAGAAAGTCATCGTTGGTCCAGCGTTGCAGCAACTGGCCGCCGTTCACGACAAAGGCGCCCGGGATGGCCGGCGCATCGAGCCATTGGCCGCTCTGCGTCCGGATCGACAGACCCGGAACATCATTGGGGGCGAGCAGGGTCAGAAAGCTGGTGTCGGTATGCGGGGCGATGCCAAACTCGTCGTCAGCCAGACCGTCTTGATAGGGGTAGTGGGTCATCCTCAGCTTGTACTGCGGTTCCCGGAAGGGCTGATCAAAATATTCCAATGGGAGGTGCAGCGCCCGCGCGTAGAGCCGCACCAGTCTGTGCACCAACCGTTCCATTGTCTCGCAATAGCCGACGACAGCCTCGCGAAAGCCCGGCAGATCGGAGGGCCAGCGGTTGGCGCTGCGAAAGCGCCGCCCGGCCACGACCTCCGGGTGGTCGTTTGGCAGATCGCGCGCCACAAAAAACGCCTCGTTGATATTCGGCTTGGTGACGGTTGCCACTGTGGAGGTGCGCAGCGTATCGCCCTTCATCGGGAGATAGCCGACATTGTTTCTGTCGATCTTGACCCCCAGCTTTTTTTGCAGCGGCAGGGCATGAAAGCGGGCGGCCTGACGGAAAACCTCCGCGATCTGTGCAGCCGGCACACCATGATTGACGATGAAGTAGAACCCGATCTTGGTCAGCGCAAAGCGCAGTTCCTCGGCGGCGCGGTCGATCGCGCCGGAAGTTCCCGCCAGGTAAGGTCCGAGATCGATCACTGGAATGATGTCTGCGCCGGTCATCGGCCGCTCTTCCGCTCAGCCGACCGCAACGCGGAAGATGCGCAGATAGTTGCCGCCGGCGATCTTGCCGGCCTCCGCGGCGGTAAAGCCGCCGCGCAGCATCGCGGCGACCAGATGCACCCAGCGGGTGTAATCCTCAAGACAACCCCGCGCGTCAAACTGATCGGTGCCGATGCTGACGTGATCGACCCCGACAATCTCGGCCATCTCCTTGAGGCCATCGACGTAGCGGTCGAGGCTCGGAAAGAAGTGCCAGACCCCGACCGCGCCGCCGGTCTCGGCGATCGCCCGCGCATGGTCGGGGCTGACCTGCCGCCCCCTGAGCGGCGTCGGCCCCATCGCGGGCGATCCCAGGACGGCGGTGTGCGACAACAGAAGCGGCTTGGTTGCAACCTTGACCGTCTGCATCGCCATGCCTTCGCTCGCATGGGCGACATCGCAGACAAAGCCGAGCCGGTCGCAGGCGCGGATCACCTCGGCGCCAAATCCGGTGAGACCCTGGTGCGTGATCACGCCGGTCTGAAAGTCGCCGATTTCGTTGGGCGTATAGTGCACCAGCTGCACATGCCGGATGCCGCGCCGGTGCGCTTCCTCCAACCGTTCCAGCTTCCCATCGAGAAAATCGAGCCCTTCGACATCGGCGATGATCGCCGGCTGTCCCGATTTGTGCGCGGCTTCGAGATCGGCGGCGCAGAGCGCCCGGCGCACGCCATGATCGGCGACCAGCGCATCCATCCAGGCGAGGCGGTCGCAGTGATGCCGGTAGAGTTCGCCCGCTCCCGGCGCGCGAACGGCGGCGAGAGCGCCTTCGGCACCGCGGCCGAGCACCGGCCAGTCCGGGACATCGGCGAGACAGGCGACCGCCAGCGAACCGGCCTGCATCGCCGCGGCGAGATCGCCGTTTGGCGGCGCCTTTGAGATGATCCCGGTCCTGCCGCCGTGGCTGTGGACATCGACGGAGATCGCGTTGCGCAGGACCGCGAGCGCGGCCGCCGTGTTCTCGGCGCTCCGCGCCGCTGCCGTCGAACCGCGCGGCTCCCCTTCGCCGGCAAGCATCGCCCCGACCGAAGCCAGCGGCGCGCCCCCCGTCCAGGGTTGGGGCGCAGCGGCGTGGCCGTAACCGCAGCAATCCATGGCGTCTCCTCCCGGGTTCCGGCGAACCGGCGGGCCGCCGCCGAGCGGCCGCGCGGTCCGGCGTGAGGATAGGGGATTGCAAACGCGGTGTCGCCGGTGATCCGCCCATGCGGCTATGCTCGCGGACACGAGGCCGATATCTGCCCGTGTCGGGCCGAAGGAGACGAGTCATGGCAAAACTGACGGTCAGCGTGGCGGGTGTCGATTACGACCGCACCCGCGCCCTGTTTGACGGCACCGTGCCGATCGCCGGCTGTGAGACGATCTGTTGCGCGATGGCGCCCGAGGAGGCGTTTCACCGCGCCTTTCGCTACCAGGAATTCGACATCACCGAACTGTCCCTGTCCAATACGATGGCTCTGACCGCTCGGGGAACCTGCCCCTATGTCGCCATCCCGGTTTTCCCCTCCCGCCTGTTCCGCCACTCCTCGATCTACATCCGCAGCGATCGCGGCATCGCGCGGCCGCAGGATCTGCGCGGCAAGGTTATCGGCGTGCCGGAATATGCGATGACCGCGGCGGTCTGGATTCGCGGCATCCTGCAAGACCAGTTCGGCGTGCGCGCCGCCGAGATCAGATGGCGCAGCGGCGGGCTTGAACAGCCCGGGCGCGAGGATCGGGTGCGGCTCGATCTGCCCGCGGACATCGAGGTGCAGCCGATCCCCAATACGGAAACCCTG
>JBOHMF010000045.1:0-15102 GCA_050730055.1 Allostellaceae bacterium | reverse complement strand
CTCGACCGGGATGCCGAGCATCTGCGCCATCACCCGGTGCGCCTCGTGCGGCATCTGGGTGCAAGACCAGAAGGTCGCCTTGTCGCTCTTGACATCGGCGATGGCGCAGGACGGGCCGATCGAGCCGTGCATCTGAAACGGCGAGCGGTAGGTCGCCGCGACCTTTCGCGCGGCGCCGGCGAGGGCGGTGTCCACCGCGCCCTTGCTGTCGGCGGTGATATCGGCGCCGGGCGTGTGGCGCAGCGTCTCCCAGATCCGGTCTTCCGCCGGCAGACCGTTCCATGCGGACCATTTGGCCTGGCCCGCGTCCGGGCCGCTCGGGTTCAAGGTCGAGCCGAGCCTGGCCGCCGCCTGGATGGCGCCCCACTCGGTCTCGGCGACGACACCGAGAAAATTGTCGCGCCGCACCAGCGCGACAAAGCCCGGGATCGTCTTGAGCCCACTGTCATCCACGCTGACGAGGCGGGCGCCGACGCCGTAAGGCCGCACCACCCGACCATGCAGCATGTCCGGCACATGGACATCCTGGATGTAGGTGAACTCTCCCGTCACCTTGCCCGGGATGTCCTTGCGCGGGACCGGGCGGCCAATGACCGTGTAGCTTGCGGGATCTTTTGGCTGGACATCGGGCGCCACCCGCATGCCAAAGGTCTTGCCGCTGGCGCCAATCTCGTAATCGAGGCGCTTGCCGGCGACCAGCGCGCCATAGGTCACGCTTTTGCCGGGCGAGCCGGTGAGCGAGATCGTGCCGTCGTGCGTCGCGAGCTGTTTGACCGGGGCGTTGAAATGCGCCGCGGCGAGGCCGAGCAGCACCTGCCTGCCCGCCGCCGCGGCCTGGCGGATCTGCGGCCCGGCATAGCGGATCGTGCGGCTGCCGTAGCTCGGACCCTGATCCACCGTCTCCGACGTGGTTCCCATGACGACATCGAGCCGATCGATCGGAAAATCGAGTTCCTCGGCCGCGATCTGCGCCAGCGCGGTGCCGACCCCGGTGCCGGTCTCGACCTTGCCGGTGAAGAGGGTCGCGGTATTGTCGGGATGCACCGCAAGCCAGGCATAAAGCTTGTCCGCCGGCGGCGGGGTGAGGCCGTTGCCCGCGGCGCCGGGGCTGCCGGCCAGCGCCGCGGTCGCCGCCTCGGCCGCGTTTGGCGAAAAGAGGGTGAAGGCGATGACAAGACCGCCCGAAGCCCCGAGAAACCCGCGCCGGCTGAGTCCGGTTCCGTCCGCCCGGGCACTGATCGTCCGCTGCCTGTTCATGACCGGTCCTCCCTCTCAGGCGCGCTCGCGGGCGGCGCGCTCGACCGCGCGCACAATCCGCATATGCGTGCCGCAGCGGCACAAATTGTTATTAAGGGCGGTGATGATGGCGGCGCGGGTCGGGTGCGGCTCGCGTTCGAGAAACGCCGCCGCGGTCATGATCATGCCGTTGATGCAGTAGCCGCATTGCGCGGCCTGCTCGTCGATAAAGGCTTTCTGCACCGGGTGGGGCTTGTCGATCGTGCCGAGACCTTCGAGCGTCACGATCTGGGCGCCCTCGGTCGCAGCGGCCGGGGTCACGCAGGAGCGCGTCGCCACCCCGTTCAGGATCACGGTGCAGGCCCCGCACTCGCCGAGACCGCAGCCGAATTTCGGCCCGTGCAGTCCGAGATCATCGCGCAACACATAGAGCAGCGGGGTGTCGGGCGCGATCGTAACGCTGCGCTGCTCGCCGTTCACATGGAGGATCAGTTGCTGAGACATGAGTGTGGCCTCCCGAAAATGCGCGCCGCCGCGCTCCGGATTATAAAGGCTCCGCTTTCCGCGACAGTGCAGGTCGTCGTGAGCATGCCTGGCCCGTCTCTCTCAAAGGGGACAGGGGCATCGCCTGGAGGAGTCCGAGAAAACCATTCTGTCTCAATGGCTTGTCCCAGAATCCGCGAGACCTCGATCGGGGTCGAGTATAGCGCGGATCGGCAGGGTTTTGCACCGCTTGAAATGCGTGCGGCGAGAGATTGTTTGACGGCAGCGCGATGCGGCCTGCTCCCGATCTCCTTGACCTCCCGGCTCTGCATCGCCACCGGACCGTGCCGTCGCCCGCGGACCCCGATCAAAAGTCAGATGCCGAGATAGCGCGATTTGACTTCGTCATTGGCCCACAACTCCTGCGGGCCGGCGGAATAGACGACCCGCCCTTTTTCGAGGACATGGACGTAATCGACCAGCGGGATGGCGAGCGCGGCGTTCTGTTCGACGAGCAGGATCGACAGACCATCCTGCCGCAGCTTGCCGATCGCCTCCCACACACCCTGAATGATGATCGGCGCGAGACCCTCGGAGGGTTCGTCCATGATCAGACAATCCGGGTTGGTCATCAGACCGCGCCCGATCGCCAGCATCTGCTGCTCGCCGCCCGACAGCGTACGGGCGCGCTGGCGCCGGCGTTCCGCGAGCCGCGGGAACAAGGCATAGACCCGCTCCAGGGTCCAGCCGTGGCGCGCGATGCTGCGCTCGGCGATCCGCAAATTCTCGGCGACGCTCAAGGTTGGAAAGACGCGCCGCCCCTGTGGCACCAATCCCATGCCGCTGCGTACCGTCGCGACCGAGGAGACTTTTGTGATGTCGGCGCCCTTGAACAGGATGCGGCCGCGCCGCGGCGGCGTAAACCCCATGATCGAATTGACGAGGGTGGTCTTGCCGACCCCGTTGCGCCCCAGGAGACCGAGGATCTGCCCCTCTTGCAGGCTCAGCGACAGCCCCTGCAGGACGTAGGCGTCGCCGTAATAGGTGTGGATGTCTTCGACTTCCAGGAGCGTCATGGCTCATGCGGTGCCCAGATAGATTTCCTTGACCCGCGCGCTGCGGCGGATGTCCTCGGCCGCGCCGGTTTCAAGGATCTCGCCAAAGTGCATGACGGTGATGCGGTCGGCGACATCAAACACCACGTCCATGTCGTGCTCGATCAGGAGGATCGCGAGCTTCGGGTCGAGCCGCGCGAGAAACTGCGCCATCGCCCGCGACTCGCCCGAGGACAGACCGGCGGCCGGTTCGTCGAGCAGCAGGAGCCTGGGATCGCCGGCGAGGCCGACAACGATCTCAAGCTGGCGCTGCTCGCCGTGCGAGAGATGGCGGACCTCGATCTCCTGGCGATCGAGAAAACCGGCGCCGGCCAGGAGCGCGCGCGCCTTGTCATGGGTGTCGCGGTAGGACGACAGAAAGCGCCATCCGATGAATTTGGTGCGCGACAGGCCGAGCACCGCGAGCACCACATTGTCGAGCACGCAGAGCTTTGGGAACAGGCTGGTGATCTGAAAGGTTCGCGCCATCCCGAGCGCGGCGCGGCGCTGCGGCGGCCACGCGCTCACATCGCGGCCAAACAACAGCACCCGCCCGGCGCTCGCCGGCAGAAGGCCGGTGATGACATTGAACAGTGTCGTCTTGCCGGCGCCATTGGGGCCGATGATGGCGCGGCGCTCGCCGGCTTGGAGTTCGAGGTTGATGTCATGCAGGGCCCTGAGACCGTGAAAGCTTTTGCCCAGCCGGTCGAGCCGCAGCACTGGCTGCGGCGCGGCCCTGCCGTCATCGCCTACTTGCAATATTTGCATGGCGGATAATTCCGGCTGTACACCGGTTGCTTGAGGTACTTTGTCTTGTTGTAGGTCCAGAACTGGCTGACATGAGGATAGGTCTTGATCACGACATTCCACAGTTCGGCTTTGGGGTAGCCGTCCAGCTTGGTCTTCTCGACTTTGCGGATATAGATATTCTGGATCGGGTTGCGCATGTCATCAAAGCTGACCGGGCCGCGCGGCGCATTGACCTTGACCTCGGTCATCAGCTTTATGAACTGCTTGGCGCCGGGCCATTTGCCGCCGGTTTTCTGCATGACCGCGTCGATCATCATGGCGGTGGTGTAGTTGCTTTCCGAGAAATAACCGGGGATTTCGCCGTATTTGGCCCGGTACTCCTTGACAAACGCTATGTTCTCGGGAGTTTGCAGCGCGGCGCTGTATTGCAGGGCCGAGATGTCGCCGATGACCTCATTCCCCATCGATGGCAATATAAACTCGTCCCAGGTGGTCCCGCCGCCGATAATCCGCTCCTTGATGCCGGCCGCTGCCAACTGCTTGGGAAGTTCCAGCTGACCCGCCCCGACCGGCAGGATAAAGATCGTGTCCGCGGCCGGGTTCAGTTCGGCAATGTAAGGTCCAAAATCCATCGTGTTGATCGGCGGCCAGATCTTCTGGATGATTTTGCCGCCGCACTGTTCGAAAGTCTGCTGGAACCCGCCGACCACCTCATAGCCAAAGGCGTAATCGGCGGCGATGGTATCGACCTTCTTGATGCCGTGGGCGCAGGCCCACGCGCCAAAGGGATGGCTGGGCTGCGAGCTCGACCAACTCGTCCGCACAAAATAGGGATATTTGTAAAGATCGCGCTGGGTCAGATTGTCCGAGGCGGGGATCGAGGAGACGTAGACCGTCTTCTCGCGGGTGCTGAGCGGAGCCAGTGCATAGCCGGTCGAGGCCAGGATGCCGCCGACCAGCATGTTGACCTGGTTTTGCTTGATCAGCTTTTCGGCCTGGAGAACCGCGATCGAGGGCTTGCCTTGGGTATCCGCGACGATGAGCTTGACCGTCGCGCCGTGGAAATTGTTCTTGTGGTCTTTGAGATACATCTCAAAGCCGTCGATCATGTCCGTGCCGATCTGGGCAAAGGGTCCGGTTTGCGCCGTCAGAAAACCGATCCGCAACTCATCGGCCCCGGCGCCCCGTGCCGGAAGCCACGCGAGTGCGGCGGCAAGCGCCAGCGCGCCGATCCGGCCAAACGATTTGCCTTTCATGGTCGTCTCTCCCTGGTTTGTCCGTGATTTGTCCATTCGGCCGACAGCAGCGCCGGCTCTGCCGCCGGAGCGGCCTCGGGCGCCGCCGCCTGCCGGCGATGCCAGCGGGTGCCGAGCAATCCATTTGGCAGAAAGTAGATGGCCAGCACGTAGACCCCGCCCAGGACATACGGCCACCAGGGCACCACCGTACTGAGATACCCGCGCAGAAACAGCACGATCGCCGCACCGAGGGCGCCGCCGATCAGGGTTCCCGGACCGCCCAGCACGACCATCAGCAGCGCATCGACCGAGGTCGTCAGCGTCACATCCTCCGGGCTGACCTGACCGCTCAATTGGGCCCACAGCACCCCCGCCAGACCGCCAAACCCACCCGCGATGATAAAGGCGATGTATTTGTGCAGCCAGGTATTGTAACCGAGGACGCGCATCCGCACCTCGCGCTCGCGGATGCCGATGAGGCTGCGCCCAAACGGCGACTCGACCAGAACGTAGAGCAGCAGCAGCGAAATCACAAAAAAGCCGAAAACAAAATAGAAATAGGCCTTGTCATTGCCGAGCTGGATCGGGCCAAAGGCCGGGCGGTTCAGGATGTTGAGGCCGTTGTCGCCGCCGGTCAGCGAATCCCAGCGATAGGCGAGGCCCCAGACGCACTGGCTCAAGGCCAGGGTGATCATCAGAAAATAGACGCCGCCGGCGCGCAGCGCGAACAGGCCAAAGAAGGCCGCCGTCGCCGCTCCCAACAGAATCCCCAAAAGGATCACCAGCCAGAAACTCCAGCCCAGGCCGAACTGGTAGCGGGTCGCCAGGATCGCCGCGAGATAGGCGCCGAGACCGAGATAGGCAGCCTGGCCGAGCGAGGGCAATCCGGTATAGCCAAGCAGGAGATCGACGCTCATCGCCAGGATCGCGAGGATCAGCATGCGCGTGATCAACAGCAGCAGAAAGGGCGTCGTATGGGGTGTGATCGCGGCGACCGCGACGAGGAGAGCGATTACCGCCAGCACCTTGCCTTGCCGGGTCATGTCCGCCCTCACTCGCGACCAAACAGGCCCGTCGGCCTGACCGCGAGCAGCAGGACCATCGGCGCATAAAGGGCGAAGTAGGCCAGTTCAGGGAACAGTGCCACACCAAAATTGTCGGCGAGACCGATGACGACAGCGCCGATCGCGGCCCCGCCGAGACTGCCCATGCCGCCGATAATCACCACCGCAAAAGCCACCGGCAGGACATCGAGGTCGAGGCCGGGGTAGACCCCGAGAAAGGCGCCGCCGATCACCCCGCCCAACCCTGCCAAGAGCGCGCCCAGCGCAAAGATCAGCATCGAAACGCGCGAAGTGTCGATGCCGATGCCGCGCGCCATCTCGGCGTCGTCAACCGTAGCTCGCACCACCGCCCCGATCCGCGTCTTTTCCAGCACCAGCCACAGAACGAGGCCGATCACCACGGCGAGCGCGATCATAAAGATGCGATAGAGCGGCAGATGCAGATTGCCGACGACGATGCTGTGCGCCAGCGCCGCGGGCGGGTTGATGATGAAGTTGTTGCCGCCCCAGATGTCGAGCGCCGCCTTATCAAACACCAGCAGAAAGCCGAATGTCACCAGGACCTGACGCAGTACGTCAAAGCCAAGGGGGCGCAGAAAGATCCGCTCCGTCACCAGCCCGAGGAGGGCGATCGCCAGCGCCGCCGCCGGGATCGCGAGGAGCCACGAGCCGGTCGTCCAGATCACCGTCAGCGCGACATACCCGCCGAGCAGAAAATAGGAGCCGTGGGCAATGTTGACGATGCGCATGACCCCAAAGATCAGCGACAACCCGCTGCCGAGCAGAAACAGCAGGGCGCCGTAGGAGATGCCGTTGAAGGCCTGAAGCAGCCAGAACCTTGCATCCATCGCGGCCCGCCCCGTTATCGCCCGCAGCCCCCATAGGCTTGGTTTATCCCATGACAGGATCGATCGAACCAGCAAATCGCGCGCGGCAAAAGCGCCGGAACCGCCATTGTCCCCTCTGCCCCGACCCGAAATGCGCCAACGCAGCCGGCGCGCGGCCGGATCGCGCTACCGCTCAAAGCGGGCCTGAGGCTCGCCTTGCTCTTTGATCCATCAGAGACCCTGGCTCGGTCCCGCCTGCCGAGCGCCTTGCCGGGCCGGCTGCGATGCTGGCGTCGGGGCCGGCCTTGACATAACATCCCGGCAAATCACCCGGGAAAGCCGATTGCCGCTGCGCTAATCCGGTGTCAACCTGCATTGGCCACAATAGGGCCAGTGCTGCATCGAGGGAGCAGGAATTAGGGTGCCCGACTTCGAGGAGAGCCTGCTGTCGCTGGATGCCCGGCTCGACCAGATCCAGAAGCTTGGCCGGGCGGTGGTCGCGGCCATTGCCCGCACACGCGCCGCCGTCAAGACCGGCCACGTCGCGGAGATCGCGAGAGGGCTTGCCGCCATCGCTCAGCGCATTGCCGAAGCCGACGCGGCGGCCGAGGGTCTGCCGGACCAGTGGAATTTCGATACCGCCGCCTATCTATCGGATGGGCGCTTTCTCGACGATCTCGTGGCCGCTGCCACGGAGCAGGGTCTGTCGGTGTTTGAGAACGACGGCCGGATTTACTGCTTTCCCTTGCTGCTGCGGATCGAGTCGCGGGATATGGCGGTCAAGATCGGGCGGCGGCTCGAGCGCCGCATCCGCCCGAGCGCCTTGGCTCGGCTGCTGGTCCGCCTGCAAAAGCGCCCGCAGCGCTTTCGTGAGGAGCAGTTTCTGGAGCTGCTCTATCGCGCCTGGCGCCGCCTCGCCGGCACCGCCTGGCAGGGCGAAGGCAGGGGGCCCGTTGTCGCCCTGTCGGACATCCACGACATGCTGACGCTGCTGCCCGGGGCGGACTATCCGAGCGAGGAGTTTGCCCGTGATCTGCTGCTGCTCGACCGCAAACCCGGGTTGCGGACCCGCGACGGATGCCGTTTTGAGCTTCCCGGCTCTACGCTTGGCAAGGGACGGACAAAACGGATCGTCGTCTATGACGAGAAGGGGGGAGAGCACACCTATATCGGGCTGAGATTTGCAAGGGACGGTTGAAATGTCGGTCGCCATGCAGGAATGGGTGGACCGGATAGAACAGGAGTACATTGCAGGTTTCATCACCCGCGGCGGCGCGGCGGTCAAGTTCGCGATCGGAGACGAATGCGCAATAGCGGCTGTCCGAGCCGCTCTGTGCGAAACATCGCGCCGGCACGGCATGATCCCGGTAGCGGCCGATGCCGCGGCCACCAGAGTGCATATGATCCAGGACGTCTTTTTTGCCCTGTCCCGTGCACTGGACTGGGATGTTCTGGCCCAGGGCTTTCTCGAAACATTGCTGGCCCGGCAGGGCTATCATTGGCCGCGACCGGGCCAGGCCGTCGCGATCGAGGAGGTGGCGGAATGCAACCGCACCGACGTGATCCTGCTGCGCCGCGATGTCCGGCAGTGGCTCACCGGCGAGATCCTGCGGGACACCGGGATGGCGCAGGATTTCCGGACGGCAATGGCTTGGCTGTGCCTGCAACGCCTCGATGCCGAGGGAGGCTTTGCGCCGCTCCCGATCCTCGCCTGGCTGCGCGGCGAATTGCGCCAGATCGGAACGCTTCGGGCAGCCGCGATCACGGCCCGGATCACCCGGCACAACGGACGCGCGATGCTGCGTTCGCTCTGCCGCTGGTTGCAGCGGTGCGGCCGCCGGGGCTTGTGTCTGTGTCTCGACATCCGGCAGCTCGCGCGGACCGGCTCGTCCGCCGGCGAGGGCATAAGATACAGCCCGGCGGCCGTCATGGACGGCTTTGAGGTGCTGCGCCAACTGATTGACGATGCCGAGCATTTTGCCGGTCTTCTGCTGGTCGTGCTCGCCGACGAGGCGCTGATCGGCGATGACCCAAGGCGCTCGCTGGGCGCCTATCAGGCGCTGAAAATGCGCGTCTGGGACGATGTGCGCGCCGAGGAGCGCGACAACCCGCTGGCGCCGCTCGTCCGCCTGACCGCTGCGCCGCTCCCGCTCGGACCGGAGGGGCGGGGATGAGCGAGGCCGCCGTCGAGGCGCGCAAGGCCATCGAGGCGTTGCGGGCCGGCGTCCCGAACCGCGCCGCGATCCGCCTGCTGGGAACGGCCGACGGCCTGATTGTCCGGGAGTTTCTCGCCCGCCTGCGGTTGTGCGGCGCGGCGCTTGCCGACCGGCGCCAGGTCGAGGGCCTCGTCATCAGCGGTGGCTTTGGCACCGGCAAATCGCACCAGCTTGGTTATCTCGGCGAGCGGGCGCGGCAGGACAACTTCATCGTCAGCCTTGTCCCGATCAGCAAGGAGACGCCGCTGTTCGACCCCGCGCGGCTGTTCGCCGCCGCGATCCGCGTCGCGGTCGTCCCGGACGCCAATGATGATGTCATGACTGCCGTGCTGGGCCGGCTGGCCGCCAATTCCACGCCTTACGACGCTCTCGAAGCATGGACCACCGCTGAGGTCGCGGAGGGCCGGCTCGCGGTCCTGTTTGCCGCGCTGTTGCATCTGCTGCGGCAGCGGCAGATCGCACCCGAGGATCAGGCCCGGATCGCGCGCTTTTTCGCCGGCGAAAAGCTCGGCGTGAACATCGTCAAACGCTGGTTGCGGGAAGCCGGCGCCGCGAGCCTGTTCCCGCTCGGCCGGGTGCGCGAATGGGACCTCGCGGCTCAGCGCTTGTGCTTTGTCCCGCGGTTGATGGCCGCAGCCGGCTATTCGGGCTGGTGCCTTCTGCTCGATGAGGTCGAGCTGATCGGCCGCTACACGCCATTGCAGCGCGGCCGCAGCTATGCCGAACTGGCCCGCTGGCTCGCTCTGGACAAGGAGGGCGTCCCCGGCGTGCTGACCGTCGCGGCCGTGACCGACGATTTTGCCGACCAGATGTTTGATCGCAAGCGTGACGATGAACTCGTGCCGCCGCGGCTCGAACAGCGCGGCCTGTCGCAGCAGGCGGCGGCGGCGCGGTGCGGCATCGCCTGCCTGCGGCGGCAGGGCTATCCGCTCAGTCCGCGCGACGAGGCCGCGCTGCGGCACAACCTCGACAGGATCGGCGCGCTCTACCGCGACGCCTACGGCTGGCCGCCGCCGGATACGGAAATCGGAAGCTGGGAAGCCAGCCGCTCGATGCGGCAATACGTCAAGTCCTGGATCACGGCATGGGACATCCAGCGTCTCTACGGCGAGCGGGCGCGGATCACAGCCGGGACCATTCCAATCGACTACTCCGAGAGCGGCGACATCGAGCAGGCGCCGGCCGAGGAGGATGACGACGGCGCGGGATGAGCGGTCCTGCCATGCCGCCGGCACCCGCCGGCGCGGCTTTTGGACTGGCTTGGCCCTGTCCCCTGTTTGCCTATCAGAAAGCCGGGATCGAGACGCTGGTCGGCGCTTCTTCGCTGCTGCTTGCCGACGAGATGGGTCTGGGAAAGACCGTCCAGGCGATTGCCGCGTTGCGCATCCTGATCGGTCGGGGAGAGGTGCGTCGCGCCCTGATCGTCTGCCCGGCCGGTCTGATCGTCCAATGGCGGCGCCATCTCCGCCTGTGGGCACCGGAGGTCGCCACCAGCACCGCGATCGGAACAGTTGAGGAACGGCATGGGGCCTGGCGCCGTGATGCCGCTGTCTATCTGACCAGCTTTGACTCGCTGCGCAACGATTTCCGGATTGCCCGCGATTACGGGCCGGCGCGGCGATGCTGGGATGTCGCCGTTCTCGACGAGGCGCAGCGCATCAAGAACCCGAGGACCGACATCGCGATGATCGCGCAGCGCCTGAAGCGCGCGCGCTCCTGGGCCCTGACCGGGACGCCGCTGGAGAACCGCCTCGACGATCTCGTTTCGGTGCTCGATTTCGCCGCCGCCGGCCGCTTTGATCAGCGGACCATGGCGGCAGGTCTGCGCCGGCTGCTCGGGGAGGTTCAACTGCGCCGGCGGCGCCGCGAGGTGCTGCCCGATCTGCCGCCAAAGTTCGTCTCGACAACGCTGGTCGAACTGACCGCCCGGCAGCGCGCCGCCTATCGCCGCGCCGAGCGTGAGGGCATCGTGTGGCTGCGCTCGCTCGGCCGGGAATTGCGCATCAGCCACGTCCTGGAGCTGATCCTGCGCCTCAAGCAGATCTGCAATTTCTGTCCGGAAACCGACCAGTCGGGAAAGCTGGCGGATCTGCGGCCGCGCCTTTCCGCCCTCGCCGACAGCGGGGAAAAGGCGCTGATCTTCTCGCAATTTGTCGAGGAGCCGTTTGGCGTCCGGCGGCTGGCGCGGGCGCTCGGCGATTTTCGCCCCCTTCTGTTGACGGGCGGGCTGCGCCCGGGCATGCGCGCCGCCGTCATCGAAGAATTCGCGCGCGATCCGGCGCGCCCGGTCCTGCTCGTATCGCTGCGCGCCGGCGGTCTCGGGCTGAACCTGACCGCGGCCTCCTGCGTGTTTCATTTTGATCGCTGGTGGAACCCCGCCGTCGAAACCCAGGCCGAGGACCGGGCGCACCGGATCGGCCAGCACCGTCCGGTTCAGGTCTTCGCCTATCTGTGCAGCGATACCGTCGAGGAAAGGATCGACCGGATTCTGACCGAGAAGCGGGCGCTGTTTGCCGATGTGATTGACGGCATCGGCACCGATGCGCTCGGGCGCTTCGATCTCGACAGCCTGCTGCAGGCGGCGGTGCCGGATTTCCGGCGCTGACGCCGGCGTCCGGCGGAGTTTTGGACGGAACCCGCGCACGGGGTTACGATCCGCGATCTGCGCCAGGGGCAGAGACGGCAACACGCGCGGGAGGGCAGGAATGGGTGAGTTCGCGCTCGGTCAGTCGGTGCCGCGGTTCGAGGACCCGCGGTTGTTGCGGGGCGGCGGCCATTATGTTGACGACATGGTGCTGCCGCGGATGGTGTTTGGCCACGTGCTGCGCTCGGTGCACGCGCACGCCCGCATCCGCGCGATCGACACGACCGCGGCCAGGGCCGCGCCGGGCGTTATTGCCGTGCTGACCGGGGCGGATTGGGAAGCCTCGGGCTGGCGCGATCTGCCGACCGCGGCGGGAAACCGGCGGCGCGACGGTGCGCCGGCCTACCGGCCGCGCTACCCGGCGCTGGTCCGCGATCGCGTCCGCTGGGTCGGCGATTATGTCGCCTTTGTCGTTGCCGAGACCCGCCATCAGGCGATGGACGCGGCCGAACTGATCGCGGTCGATTACGAGCCGCTGCCCGCCATCGTCTCGACCGCGGATGCGGCAAAGCCCGGCGTGCCGCCGGTCTGGGACGAGTGCCCCGACAATGTCTCCTTTGTCTATCGCGAAGGCGACGAGGCGGCGACCGAGGCCGCCTTTGCCGGCGCCGCTCACATCGTCACGCGCCAGTTTGTCATCAACCGGGTGACCGCGGCGACAATGGAGCCGCGCGGCGCGATCGGGGACTACGACGCCACCGAGAACCATTACACGGTCTATACGACCTTGCAGCGCACCCACTCCTATCGCGCCGAGCTGTCGCAGATCCTGAAAGTGCCGGAAAGCCGGGTGCGGGTCATCGCCGGCGATATCGGCGGCAGCTTTGGCATGAAGTCGGCGATCTACAACGAGGTGGCGCTGGTCCTGCTCGCTTCAAAGCGCGTGGGACGGCCGGTCAAATGGGCGGGCACCCGTTCCGAGGCATTTCTTGGCGACGCCCAGGCACGCGACAATGTCACCGAGGCCGAACTGGGGCTTGACCGCGAGGGCCATTTTCTCGGTCTCCGGGTCAGGACGACCGCCGCGGTCGGTGCCTATCCGCAGGCCGGGTCGAACGCCTTTGTCAACAATCTCGGGACCCTGGCCGGGGTCTATCGCACCCCCGCGGTCCATGCCGAGGTCACCGCGGTCTATACCCACACCAACCCGATGCGGGCCTATCGCGGCAACGGGCGGCCCGAGGCGGCCTATGTCATCGAGCGCATGGTCGATGAGGCCGCCGCCGAACTCGGCCTCGACCCGGTCGAATTGCGCCGGCGCAATCTGATCCCGCCCGAAGCGATGCCATTCAAATCGGGTCTGACCTTCACCTATGATTGCGGCGAGTTTGAGAAGTGCCTTGGCAAGGCGCTCGCGCTTGCCGACGCCGCCGGCTTTGAGGAGCGCCGCGCGGAATCGTGCCGGCGCGGCAAACTGCGCGGCTTTGGCCTTTCCCATACCATCGAACGCGCCGCGGCCGGCGGTTTTGAGGCGGCCGAGATCCGCTTTGACCGCAGCGGCACCGTGACCCTTTTGTCGGGGTCGATCACCCAGGGCCAGGGTCACGAGACCGTCTACAAGCAGCTGTTGTGCGACCGGCTCGGAATTTCCCCCGAAGAGGTGCATTACGTGCAGGGCGACACCGACAAGGTGGCGATCGGCGAAGGCACCGGCGGCTCGCGTTCGGCCACTCTCGGCGGCTCGGCTGTTCATCTCGCGAGCGGGAAGATCATCGCCAAGGCAACGGCGATCGCCGCCCGCATCCTTGGCGCCGAGGCCGAGGAGATCGTTTTTGCCGACGGCCTCTTTTCCGCGCCGCGCTCCAATCGGACCCTGACGATCGGCGAGATCGCCCGGGAATCGCTCGACCTGCGCAATCTGCCCGAAGGCATGGATCTGGGTCTGATCGCCGGGGCCACTTTCAGTTGCCAGGAGCAGAACTTTCCCAACGGCGTCCACATCTGCGAACTCGAAATCGACGCGGAGACCGGCGCGGTCGAGGTCCTGCGCTACAGCGTCGTCGATGATGTCGGCACGGTCTTGAACCCGCTCCTGCTCGAAGGCCAGATTTGCGGCGGCATCGCCCAGGGCGTGGGTCAGGTGCTGATGGAGGACATCCGCTTTGACCCCGCTTCGGGCCAATTGCTGACCGGCTCCTTTATGGATTATGCGATGCCGCGCGCCGACACCCTTTCGGCGATCCATTGCGAGAGCCATCCGGTGCCGACCGCGACCAATCCCTTGGGCGTCAAGGGGGCGGGCGAAGCCGGTAATGTCGGCGCGCTGCCGGCGGTCGGCAACGCCCTCAGCGATGCGCTCGCCCCGCTCGGCATCCGCGAGATCGCGATGCCGGCGACGCCGGAGCGGCTCTGGCGCGCGATCCGTGAGGCGCGGAACGGATCATTGTGAGGGCGCTCAAGGCTTTCGCTCCGGCCGCAATGCGCTAGACTGGGGCCGCGACAAGCGCAGCGGGGTCAGATCAAGAGCCCGGGAGGAAGGCAGACATGCAGGCAGATTACATCATCATCGGAGCGGGGTCGGCCGGCTGCGTGCTGGCCAACCGGTTGACCGAGGACCCGCAAACCAAGGTCCTGCTGATCGAGGCGGGCGGCCGCGACTGGAACCCACTGATCCATGTCCCGGCCGGCTTTTTCAAGATGCTCGACCACGATACCCTGACCTGGAAGTTCCGCGCCGAACCCGATCCCGGCACGGCCGGCCGCGCCATCGTCTACACCCGCGGCCGGGTGATCGGCGGGTCCTCCTCGATCAACGGCCTCATATACATCCGCGGCCAACCCGAGGATTACGACCACTGGGCGCAGCTCGGCAACCGCGGCTGGTCGTGGGACGATTGCCTGCCTTATTTCCGCAAGGCGGAACGCTGGGAGGGGGAGGGCAGCGCGGCACGCGGCAAGGACGGACCGCTCTACACCTCGGGAACCGACCGGCCGCCGATCTGCGCCACCGTGCTTGAGGCCGGCAAGGAGTTGGGGCTCGAATACCGCGAGGACCTCAACGATCTGCCGCCCGGCCACACGGACTGTATCGGCTGGTGCCAGCAGACCCGCGGCGGAAGGCGCCGCGCCTCGGCCGCGCGCACCTATCTGCGCCCGGCTCTGAAGCGGCCAAACCTGCAACTGGTCACTCACGCGCTGGTCCACCGCGTCCTCTTTGACGGCAAGCGCGCGGTCGGCGTCGCGTTCTCGCGCGGCGGTCCGGGCGGCGCGGTGGAGCAGGCCGAGGCGCAGCGCGAGGTGATCCTGTCGGCCGGCGCGGTCGGCTCGCCGCATATCCTGCAACTCTCGGGTGTCGGCGATCCCGAGCATCTCGGCCGTATCGGCGTGCCGGTCGTGCACGATCTGCGCGGTGTCGGCAAAAACATGCAGGACCACTATGTCGCGCGCGTCTCCTACCCGATCGTCGGCGCCCGGACCGCCAACGAGCGCTCGCGCGGTCTGCCGCTCGCCGGCGAGGTCGTGCGCTGGCTTCTGACCGGCAAGGGGATGCTGACCTACAGCCCCTCGATCGTCGCCGCCTCGGTCAAGGTGCTCGAAGAATCGGCGACCC
>JBOHMF010000044.1:0-15222 GCA_050730055.1 Allostellaceae bacterium | reverse complement strand
AGGCGGCGCCAACGGTAACACCGGTCTGCGCCGCGAGGCGCCGGGCGGCGCGCAGGACCAGATTGTCCTCGCCCAGCGCGGCAAGGCTCGGGGCCTGCGGTCCACTCACCGTCAGCGACAGACCCGCGGCCGGCGCGGCCTGAAGCCGGTCGCCGATATCGGCAAAGGCGACGAGACTGTCCAACTCGTGATAGCCGTCGGCCCGCCGACCGAGGACGTGCAGATACAGATTGACCTTGGCCGGCGCAAAGGCCGCGACGGCCGGCGGGCTTGCGCCGCGGGTCAGCCGCCGCCGCCCGCCTTGACGACGCCCGCCTTGACGACGCCCGCCTTGACGACGCCCGCCTTGACGACGCCCGCCTTGACGACGCCCGCCTTGGCAGGCGGCACGAGACCGCGGGCGATCTTGGCTTCGAGCGGCTGGATCTCCCTTTTCTCGGGGCCGAACTGCAGCGCCATCTGCCACTGATAGCGCGCCTCGATCTCGCGCCCGACCTGCCAATAGGCGTCGCCCAGATGGTCGTTGATGGTCGGGTCTTCCGGCACCAGTTCGATCGCCTTCTGGAGATACTGGACCGCCAGCTTGTACTGCCCGAGCCGGTAATGCGCCCAGCCCAGGCTGTCAACGATATAGCCGTCCTCGGGCCGCAGCGACACCGCCTTCTCGATCATCTTCAGCGCCCGCTGCAAGTGCTCGCCGCGGTCGATCCAGGTATAGCCGAGATAGTTCAGCACAAACGGCTCATCGGGCTTCAGTTGCAGCGCATGCAGCAGATCCGCCTCCGCTCGCTTCCACTGCCCCGAGCGTTCAAGGGCGATGCCGCGGCTGTAATAGAGCGACCAGCGCGCCGGCAGATTTTCGGTGCGCAGCCGCGCGACCGCCTCGTTATAAGCCTCGACCGCCTCGGGGAAGCGCCTTTCCTGGCGCAGGATGTCGCCCAGTTGGATCGCCGCCCCGGCACGGTCCGGATACTGCTTTGACAGTTTTTCGAGCAGCACGATCGCCCGATCGGACTGGCCGGTTTCGTCGAGAGCCGCCGCGACCCGCAATTGCGCCGACCAGTAGTAGGGCGAGTTTGACGGGATCTCGTCGAGCAGGGCGAGGCTGCGCCGAGGCTGCTTTTCGGCGCTCAGAATGTCCGCCATCAACAATCGCGCCAAGGTCAGGTGCGGGCGCAGTTCGAGGGCGAAGCGGTCGTAGAGCAGCGCGAGATCGAGCGTTTCGGGGTCGTTGACAACGCTCGCCAGATCAAAGAACGCCTCGGCAAGACCGGCACTGGCCGAGTCGATCAGCGGCTTTGGCGCGGCGGCCGGCTTCTCGTCCTGCACCGCTTCCGCCAACTCGCTTCCCGGGTTCTCCCGGACAAAGCGCTGGTAGAGTTTTTGCGCCTCCTCGGGCCGGCCGTGGCGTTCGTAGAAATTCGCCATCGCCTCGGTCAACCGCCAGTTAAGGCGGCCGGTCGCCGCCAGGGTCTCCTTGAAATTGGTCTCGGCCTTCTTCGGGTGGCCGGCAAAATCGTAGAGCAGCCCGAGCTGAAAGAATTTGAGCGGGGCGAGGCCGGCAAATTTGTCGAGTTGCTGGAGGGCGGCGTCGGCGCCCGGCAGATCGCCCGTCGCGACCCGCGTCCAGGCCAGCGCCAGCGGCGCGACGAGGCGATGAATCCCGTCCGTCGGCAGGGCTTCGGCCAGGATCAGCGCGCCCTTGTCATCGCCCGCCTTCATCTTTTCGACGAGGAGGACGAGGCGGGCGACGGCGGCATTCGGGTTCACCTGCAACACGCGCTGGGCGAGCGTTGCGGCGCGCGCGAAATTGCCCCCGGAGGCTTCCGCCAGAAAGGCGTGCCGGATCAGCGCGGGCGCGTTCGGATCGGCCTTCAGCGCCTGCTCAAACCACGCCGCGGCGGCCGGGTCATCGCGCCGCTGCTGCGCCTGGAGACCGGCCAGATAGGCGCCAAAGGGCGTCGCCGCCGGCGGCGTCCCCGGCTCGGCCGCACCGGCGGCGCCGGCCACCAGCAGCGGAAGCAGCAGGGCCACGGCAGCCCCCGCGCGGGCAAGCCCGCTCACCATTGTTCCCATTACTCACCCCCGACCCTCGGCGCGCCCGCCAACCGGCGGCCTCACATGTTCGGATAATTCGGCCCGCCGCCCCCCTCCGGGACGACCCAGTCGATGTTCTGCTCCGGGTCCTTGATATCGCAAGTCTTGCAATGGACGCAGTTGGGCGCGTTGATTTGAAGTCGTGGTGCACCCCCCTCGTCCTGCACGATCTCATAGACCCCGGCCGGACAATAGCGCTGTTCCGGCGAATCGTAGAGCCGATAATTGACCGCAATCGCCTTCTCCGGATCGCGCAACCGCAGATGTGCGGGCTGGTCTTCCTCATGGTTGGTATTCGAGATAAAGACCGAGGACAGCCGGTCAAACGTGATCTTGCCGTCGGGCCGCGGATACTCGATCCGCCGCGCCGCGCTGGCGGGCATAAGCTGCGCGTAATCGGGGTGGTGATGAAAGGTCCAGGGCGCCGCACCGCGCAGCAGGTAGGTGTCGAGCGCCGCATGGGCGAGGCCGGCGAGAAGACCGCGATGAAAGCCTGGACGGATGTTGCGCACCCGCCGCAACTCCTCCCACACCCAACTGTCTTCGAGGGCCTTGCGCACCTGCACGTTTTCGCCGGCGAGGCGGCGGAACACCGTCTCGGCCGCGACCATGCCCGATTTCATCGCGGTGTGGTTGCCCTTGATCTTTGGCACATTCAGAAAGCCGGCGGCGCAGCCGACGAGCGCCCCGCCCGGAAAATCGAGCCGCGGGATCGCCTGAAAGCCGCCCTCGTTGAGGGCGCGCGCGCCATAGGCGATGCGCCGCCCTTCGGCAAAAGTGGGACGGATGGCCGGATGGGTCTTGAAGCGCTGGAGCTCCTCAAACGGGTTGAGAAACGGGTTCCGGTAATCGAGACCGATGACAAAGCCGATCGCGACCTGCCGGTTTTCCAGATGATAAAGAAAGGACCCGCCATAGGTCGCGGAATCGAGCGGCCAGCCGACGGTGTGGATGACAAGGCCGGGCTGGTGCCGCTCTGGCGTCACCTCCCACAATTCCTTGATGCCGATCGCATAGGTCTGCGGATCGATGCCGTCGCGCAGATGAAACCGCTCGACGAGAGTCTTGGTCAGCGAGCCCCGGCACCCTTCGGCAAACAGGGTCTCGCGGGCGCGGAGTTCGACACCGGGCTGGTAGCGCGCGGTCGGCTCGCCATCCTTGCCGATCCCCATGTCGCCGGTCGCCACCCCGCGCACCCGTCCCTCTTTGTCATAGAGCACCTCGGCGGCGGCAAAACCGGGATAGATCTCGACGCCCAGCCCCTCCGCTTCCTGCGCCAGCCAGCGGCACAGATTGCCGAGGCTGATGATGTAGTTGCCGTGATTGTTCATCTGCGGCGGGGTCGGCAGGCGAAAAGCACGGCGCTTTGTCAGAAACAGAAAGCGGTCTTCCGTCGCCGGTGTCACGAGCGGCGCGCCCCGCTCGCGCCAGTCGGGGAAGAGTTCGGCGAGGGCGCGCGGCTCAAAAACGGCGCCCGAGAGGATGTGAGCGCCGACCTCCGACCCCTTCTCGACGATGCAGACCGCGATCTCGCGCTCCGCCGCCGCGGCCAACTGCTTCAGGCGGATCGCCGCGGCGAGACCCGAGGGTCCCGCCCCGACGATGACGACATCGTATTTCATCTGCTCGCGCGGCATTCCATCCGTCTCTCGGCTCAAACCGTGCGCGGGACTATAAAGGATCGCGGCGAAAACGGGAGTGCGCGCCGCACGGCCCTTGGGGGTGTGGATGGATCGCGACGCGGCCCTCTTCCTGTTGCGCTGGTATATCGAGATGGGCGCCGACGAGGCGATTGCCGCAGCGCCACAGAACCGTCTTGCGCCACTTGCAGTTTTGGCGCCCGCTGCGGCCTCAGCGCCCGCTCCTTCTGCGCCGCCGGTTGCCGCCGGCGCGCGCCCTGCGGCCCCGCCCGCCGCGCTTCTCGACTCCTTGGCGGAAGCGGCGCAGTCGGCCCGTCTCCTCGCCGCGGAAGCCGACACGGTGGCGGCGCTCGCCGAAGCCGTCGCCCGTTTTGACGGCTGCGCCTTGAAGCGCACGGCGACCAACACCGTCTTTATCGACGGCAACCCGGCGGCGCCGGTTCTCATCATCGGCGAGGGGCCGGGCGCCGAGGAAGACCGCACCGGCCGCCCCTTTGTCGGCCGCGCCGGCCAGCTTCTCGACCGCATGCTGGCGGCGATCGGTCTCGACCGGCAGAGTGTCCTCATTACCAACGTCGTCTACTGGCGCCCGCCTGGCAACCGCACCCCCACGACCGCCGAGATCGCCGCCTGCCTGCCGTTTGTCCTGCGCCTCGTCGCCCTGGTCGGACCCCGGGTGCTGGTGTTGTGCGGCGGTACCGCGGCGAGTGCGCTGCTGCCGCAGAAAGGGGGCATCACCCGGCTGCGCGGCCGCTGGTTCGAGCTTGCGCTGCCCGGTCTCGACGCGCCGCTGCCGACCCTGCCGATCTACCACCCCGCCTTTCTGCTGCGCAGCCCCGAGCGCAAGCGCGACGCCTGGCACGATCTTCTTGCCCTCAAGGCGCAGCTTGACGAATTGCTGCGCTCCGATAGAGACTGAGGGGGAGGCGCAGAATTGCTAAACTCATGGGTCTCATTTGCGACGATACGGCCTATATACCAGATGTCGGGGAAGTGCCTATTTTCTGACAAGGTTTTGTGGTACAGTGCGTATCCAAAAAGTTGAGGAGGGATCCCGTGGCTGCGCGCAAATCATTTCTCGGCCCACCACCGAATCATCCCGCGTTGGACAGGCTGCTCGCTGAAGCACGGAACAAGCCAGTGACAGATGACCAGCTGCGGGAGCAAAGGGTGAGCTTCGCCTATGGGAATGCCCCAGACTCGAACCTAATTACGAAGGAGTCGGTTCGTGACACCGCGAAGAGCCTTCGTTTAATCGCTAGATAACTACCACAAAGGGAAGAGGCTCGGGCTAACCGAGCCTCTTTGCTAATTATGGTTGTGCTTGAGCAAGATGACCCTGAACTTTTCACAAAAATTCAAGAAAGGAATTTGATCCGACAGTATGACTTATTGATAGACTGTATTGAAATTGGGTTAGCAAAAGGGCCACTTGCTTTTGACAAATATACTCTGTGGGCTTTGAATCATGTCGCAGTAGTAAATATTGCTCAATTTGGCGGTCGATTCAGAGAAGAGCCTATCTATGTAGGAGATCATAAGCCTCCACCGTTTCAACAAGTTCCAGACCTAATGGATAGGTACTTTGCATTCATTCATGAAAATTGGGATATAACACACCCGACTGTGTTGGCCGCTTATGCTCTATGGCGATTAAACTGGATTCACCCGTTTATAGAAGGTAACGGCAGGACAGCGAGAGCAGCCTGCTATTACGTATTATGTGTGAGATCAGGCGGCCTTTTGCCCGGTAGAAAGATTGTCCCTGAGCGTATTCGGGAAAATCGAGCACCGTATTATCAGGCGTTGAAGACGGCGGATCGCAATTGGCATGAAGGGAATTTAGATGTATCAGAGATGGCAGAATACCTAGCTATGCTGCTCGAAGCACAACTCAGAGACGAAGATTAGCATTTTCTTCACAGATTACCTTGAAGCTCGACTTCAGGAGCCTCCCGCCATGCCCGGCCGCATCGACGAAACCCGCCCATTTCTGCCCGTCAACATCGCGCTGCTGACGGTCTCGGATACGCGCAGCGCGGCCGAGGACCGCTCCGGCCGCACCCTTGCCGAACTGGCCGGCGCCGCCGGCCATAAAATCGTCGCCCGCCGCATCGTGCGCGATGAGAAGGACGATATCACCGCGCAACTCAGGGCGTGGATCGCCGACCCGCACGTCGATGTCGTCATCGCCACCGGCGGCACCGGCCTTACCGGCCGCGACGTGACCCCGGAGGCGTTTCACAGCGTCTATGAAAAGGAGATCGCCGGTTTTGGCGAGGTGTTCCGCTGGCTCTCCTTTGACAAGATCGGCACCTCGACAATCCAGAGCCGCGCCACCGCCGGGGTCGCTGGCGGCACCTATCTGTTCGCCCTGCCGGGGTCGCCCTCGGCCTGCCGCGACGCCTGGGAGGGCATCCTTGTCCACCAGCTCGACAACCGCTTCCGCCCCTGCAACTTTGTCGAACTGATGCCGCGCCTGCAGGAGCATCTCAAAGGTTGAGCCGGGCGCGCCAGCGGCGATAGGCGGCGCCGTCATCGACATCTTCGAGCGTCTCGACAAAGCCGACCCTGATCCCGCGCGGCAGCCCTGAAAGGGTGTCGTTGAGCGCGTGCGGACTCGACCAGCGCACGCGGACGAAGAGCGGCGGCAGGCGCGGCAGGCGGCGCGCGCCGACAAGCCAGAACCCGCCGTCCCGAGCCGGGCCAAAGACGAGATCGTGCCGGCCCAGGAGACGAAAGGCGGCGGCGATGTGCCGGACTTCGAGCGCCGGGATGTCGGCGCCGACCAGCACCACCGGCCCCAGTGGTGCCTCCTTGAGCGCGCGGGACATGCGGGCACCGAGATCGCCCGGCCCTTGTCCGACTGCGACGACACCTCGCCGCCAGTGCCGGACCCGGCGCACCTCCCGCTCCGGCGTCACCGCAACGGCGAGCCGCCAGCGCGGATCGCCGCCGAGCCGGCGCAGGAGGCGTGCGATCATCATTCGCTCAAAGCGCAGCGCCGCGAGCGCGCCGATGTCGCGCGCCAGCCGGCTTTTGCCGCCGCCGAGCCGCGGCACGCGCGCGAACAGGATCAGGTTTCTTTGCATCAACCGTAGAGCCGCATGATCCGTGCCGGCGACACGCCGGCAAAATAGAGCGAGAGACAGAACAGGTTGAACAGTGGCCGGCGCCAATAGCCGCCCCCCCGGTAGCGCCGCGCCGAGGCCGTGATCGGCGCGCCGAGCGGGGCGAGCCGCTGCCGGCCAAGCCGGCGGACAAGATCGACGTCCTCCATCAGCGGGATCGGCCGAAAACCGCCGACCACGTCATAAAGAGAACGCGCGATCAGGAGGCCCTGATCGCCATACGGCAGCGCCAGCACGCGGCAGCGCCAGGCAACGAGCCGTTCGAGCCGGCGCGCCGCCGGCGCGGCGTCGTCGAGCCGCAGATCAAAGTAACCGGCCCGCAGAGCCGCCTGCGGCCTTGTGATAAAGGCGTTGACCACCCGCTGCCAATCCGCCGCAAGACGGCAATCGGCATGTACAAACAACAGCCATTCGCTCCCCGCGGCCTCGGCGCCAGCGGTAAGCTGGGTGCCGCGCCCGCACGGCGCAAAAACAACGCGGGCGCCGGCCGCCCGCGCCACAGCCGCCGTGTCGTCGCGCGAGCCGCCATCGGCGACGATGATTTCGTCGATGATTTCCGAGGCAGCCAGCGTCTCCAGCGTCTGCGGCAATGTCGCGGCCGCGTCGAGAGCTGGAACGACAACCGAAAGAGATATTGTTCTTGAAACGTTCCTCTCCTTGCTCTAGACTTGGCGCATGGGTATGACGAGCCGCCTTGCGCCGCGCAAGGGCCGCGGTGCCACCAGCAACACGAGCGGACGCTTTGAAGCCGAGCGGCGCGAGCCGTTTGACGACGGCTGGAGCGGTGCCGATGCGGAGCCGGCGCCGCTGCGCACGACCCTCACGGCCGACGCGGCAAGGACCGTCATCACCCGCAACGACTCGCCCGACATCCCCTTTGACCGCTCGCTCAACCCCTATCGCGGCTGCGAGCACGGCTGCATCTACTGCTACGCCCGGCCGAGCCACGCCACTCTCGGCCTCTCGCCTGGTCTCGATTTTGAGAGCCGCATCTTTTACAAGCCGCGGGCGGCGGAACTGCTCGCCGCGGAATTGCGCAAGAAAGGCTATGTCTGCCGGCCGATCGCGCTCGGCAGCAACACCGACCCCTACCAGCCGGCCGAGCGTCGTCTCCAGATCACCCGCGCGATCCTTGAAACCCTGCGCGATTTTCACCATCCGGTGACGATCGTGACCAAATCGGCGCTGATCCAGCGCGACCGCGACATCCTTGTGGCGCTGGCGCGGGACGGGCTGGTTTGCGTCATGGTCTCGGTGACGACGCTCGACCGCGCCCTTGCCCGCCGCATGGAGCCGCGCGCCGCCACTCCAGAGCGCCGCCTCGAAACGATCGCCGCGCTCGCCGCTGCCGGGGTGCCGACGGGCGTTCTTGCCGCGCCGATGATCCCGGCGCTCAACGACCATGAATTGGAGGCGATCCTCGAACGCGCCCGCGCGGCCGGCGCGAGCAGCGCCGGATACACCTTGCTGCGCCTGCCGCACGAGTTGAAAACACTGTTCCGCGAATGGCTTGAAGAACATTTTCCGCAGAAGGCCGCGCACGTCCTGTCCCTGGTCGCCGAAACCCACGGCGGCAGGCTTTACGAGGCGCGCTGGGCGAGCCGGATGGTCGGCAGCGGCCCCTATGCCGAGATGCTGCGGCTGCGCTTTGCCCGCGCCTGCAACCGCTTTGGCTTTGCCCCGCGTGCCACGCTCGCGCTCGACACATCGCGCTTCCGTCCGCCGCCGCAACAGGGCGATCAGCTGGAGCTCGCGCTGTTCTGATCCACCCCTTGACCTTCCAGCGACTGGAAGCCTTATATCCTGCCCGACATGGAGGAGGCAGGGGTGAACATCGGCGAAATCGCGGCGGAGAGCGGGGTTCCGGCCAAGACGATCCGCTATTACGAAGAGGTCGGGCTGATCGCGCCGGCGCCGCGCCGCGACAACGGCTATCGCCGTTATGGCGCAGTCGATCTGCACACGTTGCGCTTTATCCACCACGCGCGCCGCCTCGGCTTTCCGGTCGAGGAGGTGCGCGAACTCCTGGCGTTGTGGCGCGACCGCGGGCGCGCCAGCGCCGATGTCAAAAAGCTCGCGCTCGCCCGCATCGCCGAGATCGACCGCAAGCTCGCCGAACTTGTCGCGCTGCGCCGCACCCTCGCCGATCTTGCCGAGCGCTGCCACGGCGACCATCGGCCGGAATGCCCGATCCTCGATGAATTGGCCGGAACTCAGCCTGCCGAACCGGAGGACTTGTGATGCCGCAAACCGCGACGGTCGAAAAGAAAAAAGACCCGGTCTGCGGGATGAGCGTCGATCCGGCGACCGCCAAATACCGCCATCAGAACGCCGGCGCGGACTATTTTTTCTGCGGCGCGCGCTGTCTCGAAAAGTTCCGCGCCGACCCCGCGCATTATCTCGCGCCGCCGCCGGCCGCCGTGCCCGAGCCGCCGCCCCTCCCATCAGGCGCGACCTATACCTGCCCGATGCACCCCGAGATCGTTGAGGATCATCCCGGCACCTGTCCGAAATGCGGGATGGCGCTCGAACCGGTTGTGGCCGCGGCCGAAGACGCGCCAAACCCGGAACTGCGCGCGATGACGGGACGCTTCTGGATCGGTCTCGTGCTGACGGTGCCGCTTCTGGTCCTGGCGATGGGGGCGCATCTGGGGCGCGTCGAACTGGTTCCGCCGGAAGCGCAGCGCTGGATCGAGTTGGGATTGGCCACCCCGGTCGTGCTCGGGTGCGGCTGGCCGTTTTTTGTGCGCGCCTGGCATTCGCTCAAAAACCGTTCGTTGAACATGTTCACTCTGATCGGGATGGGCACCGGCGTGGCTTATCTCTACAGCCTTGTCGCCGTGTTCGCGCCGGGCGCCTTTCCGGCCGGGTTTCGTGGTCATTCCGGCACGGTCGGCCTCTATTTCGAGGCCGCCGCCGCGATCATCGTGCTGGTCCTCCTGGGCCAGGTGCTCGAATTGAAGGCGCGCGACCGCACCAGCCTGGCGGTGCGCGCGCTCCTGGGCTTGGCGCCAAAGATGGCGCGCCGGCTCACCGCGGACGGTGCCGACGAGGAGGTGCCGCTCGCCACGGTGCGGCCCGGCGATCGGCTGCGGGTGCGGCCGGGCGAGAAGATCCCGGTCGATGGCGCCGTCATCGACGGCATGAGCGCGGTCGATGAGTCGATGCTGTCGGGCGAGGCGGTGCCGGTTGCAAAGGGACCCGACGATGCGGTCGTCGGCGGCACCTTGAACGGCAGCGGCAGCTTTGTCATGCGGGCCGAGCGGGTCGGTGCCGAGACGGTCCTCGCGCAGATCGTCCAGATGGTCGCGGCGGCGCAGCGCAGCCGCGCACCGATCCAGCGCATCGCCGACCGCGTCGCCGGCTGGTTTGTCCCGGTCGTGCTCGGCATCGCCATCCTGACCTTTATCGGCTGGGCAATCTGGGGGCCGGCGCCGGCCCTGGCTTATGGCCTGATCTCCGCGGTCTCGGTGCTGATCATCGCCTGCCCGTGCGCGCTCGGCATCGCCACACCGGTCTCGATCATGGTCGGCACCGGCCGCGGCGCCCATGCCGGGGTCCTGATCCGCGATGCCGCGGCGCTCGAACGGTTGGCGGCGGTCGATACGCTCGTCGCCGACAAGACCGGCACCCTGACCCTCGGAAAGCCCCGGCTGACCGCGCTCGACACGATGCCCGGAAGCGATGAGAACGAGATGCTGGCGCTCGCCGCCGGGCTGGAGCGCGCGAGCGAACACCCGCTGGCGGCGGCGATCGTCGCGGCGGCGCAGGAACGCGGTCTCGCCCTCGCCGAAGCGGCGGCTTTTGCGGCCGTGGCGGGCAAAGGCGTCATCGGCACGGTTGACGGCCGCCGCGTGGCGCTCGGCAATGCCGCGCTGATGGAGGGTCTTGGCATCGATCCGGGACCGCTCGCCGCGCCGGCCGAGGAACGCAGGCGGGACGGCGAGACCGTTCTCTTCGCCGCGCTCGACAGCCGCCTCGCCGGGCTTGTCGCGGTCGCCGATCCGGTCAAGGAAACGACCCGCCCGGCTCTCGATGCGCTGCGCCGCGAGGGCCTTTCAGTTCTCATGCTGACCGGCGACAGCCGCGGCACCGCCGCCGCGGTGGCGCGCCGGCTCGGTCTCGACCGCTTTGAGGCCGAGGTCTTGCCGATGCAGAAGGGCGAAGTCGTCCGCCGCCTGCAAGGCGAAGGCCATATCGTCGCGATGGCCGGCGACGGGATCAACGATGCCCCGGCACTGGCTCGGGCCGATGTCGGCATCGCCATGGGCACCGGCACCGACATTGCGATCGAGAGCGCCGGCGTCACCCTCCTGAAGGGTGATCTCGCCGGCATCGTGCGCGCCTGGCACCTGAGCCGCGCGACCCTGCGCAACATCCGCCAGAACCTTTTCCTCGCCTTTGTCTATAACGCCGTGGCAATCCCGATCGCAGCCGGCGTGCTGTATCCGTGGCTCGGCGTCACGCTCAGCCCAATGATCGCCGCGGCGGCGATGAGCCTCTCTTCGGTCTCGGTGATCGGCAATGCGCTGCGCCTCACCCGTGCCCGGATCTGAGCCGGCTCAGCGCGGACGCAGGGTCGGGAAGGCGATGACATCGCGGATCGACGGGCTGTCGGTCAGCAGCATGACCAGCCGGTCGATGCCGATGCCAAGCCCGCCGCACGGCGGCAGCCCGTATTCGAGCGCAGTGATATAGTCCTCGTCATAGGGCTGCGCCTCTTCGTCGCCCATCGCGCGCGCCTGCATCTGCGCCGCGAAGCGGTCCCGCTGATCGTCCGGATCGGTCAATTCGGAGAAGGCGTTGGCGAATTCCCAGCCATTGATGTAGGTCTCAAACCGCTCGCCAAGCCGCGGGTCGCGGCGGTCGGCCTTGGCGAGCGGCGAGATGTCGCGAGGAAACCCGGTGACGTGGATCGGCTGGATCAGCCGCTCCTCGACCCGCGCGGCAAAGGCAGCTTCGAGCGCCTGCCCCCAGTTCTCATGCCCTTGGATCGCGGCGCCGACCCCGGCCGCCGCCTTTCGCGCCGCCGCGGCGCCCTCGATGGCGAGAAAATCGACCCCGCTCGCCTCCTGCACCAGTTCGGCCATGCCGCGCCGCGGCCACGGCGGCGTCAGGTCGATTGCCGTCCCGCCATAGGTGATCTGCAAGCCGCCGGCGACGCTGCGCGCGGCCGTCGCGATCAGTTCTTCGGTGAGGTTCATCATCGCCGTGTAATCGACATAGGCTTCATAGAGTTCGAGCGAGGTGAACTCCGGGTTGTGCCGCGGCGACAATCCCTCATTGCGAAAGTTGCGATTGATTTCAAACACCTTGTCGGCGAGACCGCCGACCACGAGCCGTTTCAGATGGAGTTCGGGGGCGATGCGCAGATAGAGATCGAGATCGAGCGCATTGTGATGGGTGACAAAGGGCTTGGCCGAAGCGCCGCCGGGGATCGGGTGCAGCATCGGCGTCTCGACTTCGAGATAGCCGCGATCGAGAAGAGCGGCGCGCAATGCGGCGATGATGCGGCTGCGCCGGCGCAGGGTTGTGCGGGCGTCCTCGTTGACGATCAGGTCGAGGTAGCGCTGGCGGTAGCGCAACTCGACATCGGCGAGGCCGTGATATTTTTCCGGCAGCGGGCGCAGCGCCTTGGCCAGAACCGTGACCGCGCCGGCATTGACGGTCAATTCGCCGCGCGGGGTGCGCCGCACGAGACCCTCGACCCCGATCATATCGCCGATGTCGAGCAGCCGCACCACCGCGAGCCCCTCCGGCGCGAGAAAATCCTTGTGGCAGAACACCTGGATCTTGCCAGAGGCATCGACGAGATCGAGAAACATGCCGCTGTTGCGGATCGCCCGGATGCGCCCGGCGACCCGCACCCGCTCGCCGGTCTCGGCGCCGGACGCAAGAGCGGCGTGGCGCGCTTCGAGTTCGGCCGCCTCGTGCGTGCGCGGAAAGGCGTAGGGGTAGGGATCGATCCCCAGCGCCCGCAGGCTGTCGCGCTTTCCGCGCCGCGCCGCGCGCAGCGGGTCGTCGTCGCGCGCGCCTTCGTCGCCTTCGCTCATGTCCTGCGCCCTTATCCGACCGCGGCCTCAGACACCGGCCGCTGCGCCGCCAGATCGACGACCGTGTCGTGGAACCGCCGCAGCGTGCCGTGATGGCCGACGCTGACAATCGTCGGCCGCCAGGAGGCCTCGCGCAGCATGCGATAAAGCGCCATTTCGGCGGCTTCGTCGAGGGCCGAGGTGGCTTCGTCAAGAAAGACGATTTCCGGGCGGACCAGCAGGACCCGCGCAAAAGCGAGCCGCTGCTGCTCGCCGATCGACAGGCGCTGGGCCCAGTGGGCGTCCTCGTCGAGGTGCGGCGCCAGATGGCCGAGGCCGACGGCGTGCAGGGCCTCAACCAGGCGCTCGCGCGGCAATTCCGCCGCCGCCCGCGGATAGGCGAGCGCATCGGCGAGTGTCCCCAAGGGCAGATAGGGCCGCTGCGGCAGAAACAGCGCGCGCCCGTCGGCGACGCGGATGTGCCCGCGGCCAAACGGCCACAACCCGGCGATCGCGCGCAGCACCGTGCTCTTGCCGATCCCCGACGGTCCGGTGATCAGCACCGGCTGCCCGGGAGCCGCCGCGAGCGCGATGTCGTGGCGCAAGGGTGTGCCGTCGGGCAGGGTGAGATCGAGCCCCTCGACCGCGATGCCGCTGCCGGTGCGCTCGATCGCGATCGGCTGCATCGCCTTGCGTTCGGCCGCAATCTCGTCGATGCGGCCGCTGAACCCGGCGAGCCGCTCCACGACCGACTGGTATTGCGCGATCGTCGTATAAGAATTGATGATAAAGGACAGCGAATCCTGGACCTGGGCAAAGGCCGAGGCGATCTGCATCAGACCGCCAAGTTGGATCACCTTGGAAAAATAGCGCGGCGCCGCGACGATGAAGGGAAAGACGATGGCCAGTTGCGCATAGCCGGTGGTCAGCCAGGTCAGCTTTTTCTGCCGCCGGATGAGGGCGAACCAGTTGCCGAAGAGGCGGGCGAAGCGGCTGGTGAAGCCGTCGTATTCGCGCGCCTCGCCGCCGTAAAAGGCGACGGTCTCGGCGTTCTCGCGCAACCGCACCAGACTGAAGCGGAAATCCGCCTCATAGCGCTGCTGATCGAAATTGAGCTTGACCAAGGGGTTGCCGATCCAATGGGTCAACCAGGTGCCGGCGATCGCATAGATCAGCGCGGCCCAGACCATATAGCCGGGAACGACGATACGGGTGCCGAAGAGCGGGATTGTCAGCGCCCCCGACAAGGTCCACAGGATCGACAGAAACGACAGCAGGGTGACGACCGAACTGAGAAGGCCGAGCGACAGGGAGAGCGTGCTTGAGGCAAAGGCGTCGAGATCGTCGGAGATGCGCTGGTCCGGGTTGTCGGTGACGGCGCGGTTCAACTGCATACGGTAATACGTCTGGTTGCCGAGCCAGCCGTGCAGATAGCGCTCGGTCAGCCAGCGCCGCCAGCGGATTTGCAAGACCTGGCGCAGGTAGAGCGAATAGACTGCGACAAAGATCAAGGCGCAGGCAATCACTCCGAAAACCCCGAACTGATACCAGAACTGCGGCCAATCGTAGTGCTGCAGGGCATCGTAAAACGCCCTGTTCCACGAGTTGAGCCGCACGTTCAACCATACCGCCGTCAGGTTGAGTACAATGATTGAGACCAACAGGGCGGTAGCCGACCACTTCTCTTCCGACCGCCAGTAGGGCCAGGAAAGATCCCAGGCGTGACGAAGAAAATCCCCCTTGGTGGTCGCCGCCATCACTCTCCTCCTGGTCTCGCCGCCGCAACATATATGACCTATGCTCTGCGGCGGCCATGCCGATCCCGCCGCTCTCCGATCCCTCACCCGAGCCGCCGGTTGCGGGGTTGATGGCGCGTGGCCTATGCCGTGCGCTTGCCGCGCTCGGCTATGCGAGTCTTATCGAGTTCCCGCTTGGCAACGGCCGGCGTGCCGACATCTTCGCGCTCGCCGGAGCGGGTGAATCCGTGATCATCGAGATCAAGACTTCGCTCGCCGATTTTCGCGCCGACCGCAAATGGCCGCACTATCTCGACTTCGCCGACCGCTTTTATTTTGCCGTTCCCCTCGGCTTCCCGGCGGAGCTCATCCCCGAGCATTGTGGCCTCATGGTGGCAGACGCATTTGGCGCAGAGGTGCTGCGGGCCGGGCCGGCAAACCCGCTCCCCGCCGCCCGCCGCCGCGCGCTTATCTTGCGCTTTGCCCGGATCGCCGCGGCACGCCTTCGATACCTCCTCGATCCGGAGGGCGGCGCCGGGTCCGGTTGATCCCGGTTCAGCCCGTGAGGCGCGCGATCGTCGCGCTG
>JBOHMF010000043.1:0-15286 GCA_050730055.1 Allostellaceae bacterium | reverse complement strand
ATCGCAAGCCCGTTACCCCCGCAAACCGTCGCACCCGATTTCGCCCGCGAGGACGCCGCCCCGTTAGGGCGGCGGCAGCGCGGTTGTGAAATCGAGCGTGCGACCTCGCCCGCTTTCGGTCGAGGCCGGCGACGTGAGGAGCCGAAGCCAAGACCCGAAGGCCGATAGGCCGCAGCCCGATACATCGGCCGGATAGTTCCGGACACGGTGTATCGGGGAAAGGGGGCGAGGTCGCACGCTAGTGCGACGGTTTGCGGGGAGGTATTTCGTGAGGCGCTTTGCGCCTTTCCGCCTTTTTGGGCGAGCGGGTTGGGGGTACAACCCGGATGCCCCGGCCGTTGTACCCCTTTTGGGGCGCTCGTTTCAGGGCGGCCAGAACCCAACTTGGCCGGCCATTGTTGCGCCTGTCCTCTGTGCCGGCCGAACCCAACCGGCCGGCAGACACGAGGAAAGGCCGACGTTGTCGGCCGCGAGATTTTCAAGAGCGGGCGCTATAGCCGCCGCGGCCACTGCCGCGACGCATGGATGATAGCGAGGATGCGGAGCCGGTCGTTCGCGATCCGGTACGCGACGATGTAGGGCGCGTCGGTGATGATGAGCTCGCGCGTGCCTTCAACCCGTCCGGCCCGCCCAAGGTTGGGGTGCTCGGCAAGCTGCTCGACGGCAGCGCGAATGGCCCGCGCCACGCGCGCAGCCGCCTGCGGGTTATCCTGGGCGATAAAAGTGCGAAGGGATTCGAGGTCTCTGATGGCGGCCCGGCGCCAGATGATCTCCATACACGGCTAGGATTGCTTCGGCTCTGGGCGCGGTAGCTCGTGATCGCTCCCCCATGACTCAAGCCATGCGGCCACGTCCTCGTGGGCAACACCGGGGCCGCCCGCCTCGTCTTCGGCAAGCGCCGCCTTGATGTGGGCGATCTGCCAAGTATTGAGGTTGATGTAGGTCTCGATGGCTTCGCTCGCGAGGTAGGACTTGCTGCGCTTCGTGTCGCGCGCCAGAGCGTCGAGCTTCTCGCGCATCTCCGGCGTGAGCCGGACGGTCATCATCGTGCTTTTTGCCATGTCGGTGCTGTCCATATATCACAATGTATCACAAGCGGGTATGTGTGCAAGGTGAAGGGGTCCGCCAGTCGCCCCTACATCGGCCGGCAGGGCGTTAGAGAAGGTCACGCAGTTCGTCAGGTGTAATCCCCGGCCTGGTGCAAGATGGCCCGCAGCGTGCCGCGCTTGAGGTCGCGATTATGGTACGGCGCGGTGACCGGGCTTCGCTCACGCTTTGCAAAATTTTTCCTCCGAGGTTTTCAGCCATGCTTTGAACTCTGCCATGCTCTCAAAGGCGGGCGACACGCGGCCGGCCGCGATGTCGGCGAGCTCCTCGGCAATGGCGGCGTCGATCTCGGGGCGGCGCTCGACAGGCTCATCTTTCGGGGTCAGCACTATGCGGCCGTCTTCGGCTCGGATGTCGATTTCCTCGCCGTCGAGCGCGTCGAAGTCGTCCCGCATTTCTGGGGGGAGCGTAACCGTCAGCTTGCCGCCGCGGACGTGCAGTTTCGGCATAAGATTTCCTTTCGCTGCTATGCGGACGTAGTACGCTGCGCGCCTGGATGCACAAGTAACGGTTGCAGTGCCCGCTCGCTCCCCTGCTCCAGGTGCGGCGCGACGGAGCGTGCTTTGCGGCCCGCGCCTCGCAGAGCCATTCCCTCCTGCCGACGGTCAGTGCTTCCTCATAGCAGGAAGTTTCATCTCATGTTGGACATCTTCGAGGCGCAGGAACTCGCTGCGGGCAGTCTGCTCTTTACCGCAGCGGATCTCCTCCAGTTCCTCGGGCGTCATGTCTTCGGCAGGCGGCAGGCGACGGACTGCATCGACGTACCAGCGCGCCGCGGCACGGAGCGCCTGCGCGCGGGTAAGGTTGAGCTGCTCGCGCACGCGGTCGAGCTCCGCAAGCTCGTCCTGCGGCAATGCGATGATCGTGGTCTTTTTTGTGCGGGTTGCCATATTCGAGTGATTTGTATTTTGCCTTTTTAAGGCTGAGCCGAGAAGCTGCGTATTTTTATTTTGAGTATTCTTAGATGAGTATTCTTAGTAGGAAAATTTTTCCGGTCTTGTAGGTCTATTTTTTTCCGGTCCTGACCGGAAAAATTTTCCGGTCAGCGGCGGAAGCCGAAAGGTTGAGTTCGTAGAGATTAGGTTTGCCGAGGCCCCGCTGCTTTATAGCGATAAACTTCTGCGCCTCAAGCTCCTGCAAGTAGGTTCTCACGCTGCGATCGGTCACGCCCATATCTTTTGCCAAACGCTCTTGTCCGGGAAAGCAGAAGTCATTTTGCCATGCGTACTTCAGCAACATCGCGTAGGTGAGTTTCGCACCCGGCGAAAGTTTGCTGCTCACCAGAACGTGATTTGGAACCTGCGTGAATCCTTTCGCCGACAGAATGTCTGCGCCTTTGAGGATGATGTTGCGATCGAGGATAGCTCCGATCGGAGTGAGGGTTCCTTCGCGTCGTTCCATCGGTCCATTGTACCGCCGCGGTCCCCTCTCGGCGCGAGGCTATGGGGATAAGAAAGGGTGTCAGTGCTGCGTGTCGCCGTCGGCGGAATCGCGCACACGAGCGTCGCCATCGCGCGCCCGCTCGGGTCCTGAAAGCAGCGGCGCGAGCAGTCGTTGCAATCCGTTGATGAGCGAGTTGGTCTCGTGCGCGCGCTCTTGGAGTTCCGAAATCTGAGTGTCTTTCACGGTGATCTGCGCGCGCAAAAAATCGTTCTCCCGTTCGAGCAGTTCGACCACGCGCGTATCTGCGACAGGCCGCGACAACGATGTATCTGTCGCCGCTTGTCGCGGGTTGTCGCCGCTTGTCGCGGCTACCTGTCGCTCCTCAATCTCCTTATTTTCTCCGGCGACATCCGCCGCGACTTGTCGCGACAGGTCGCGACTTGTCGCGACAGGTCGCACCTCCTCGATGTAGGCGATGTGCTTCATCACTGATGCGGGCGTGATCAGAAATTTCTCGCCGAACGGTGTCTCCATCCGACGGTACTCAAGGTGTCCTTTCGCGCAGTAGCGCTGAATGCTGCGAGGCGTGCGCGGGTGCCCGGCGCGCTCGTAGAGTGCGGCGGCCTCCTCGATCGACAAGGTGAATTCGCTGTCGGGGGTTGTCGCCGCTTGTCGCGGCAGGTCGCCGCTTGTCGCTGCCTCTTGTCGCACGTTGTCGTCGCTCATGCCGCTCATGATAGCGCGGCCGAGAAATTCGCTGTGCGGTTATCCCCACGCAAAGAAGGGGAGTGCGACTGGCGAGATCACGGCTGCGCCGGCTCGCTACCCGGCACGCTCGGCTTCGATTGCAGCGCCGCGTCGCGCTCGGCGATGCGCGCTTCGATCCACGCATCGATTTCCTCGGCGACCCATCCGACAGAGTTCGGTCCGAGCTTGACGCGGTGCGGAAAGCGACCGGCTTTCTCAAGGCGCCAGATATGCATCGGCGAATAACCGACCTTTTCGATGACCTGGCGCTGGCGAAGAATTCTCATCACACCCTCTGGCACTGGTCGCGCGAATCGTCCGCGTATGCTCCACCTGCCGAACATCGGCATTCGGTGTTGCGCGTGTGAACGACTCAATCAATCCAGAGACGTGCGCGGCCGAATATGTGACCGCCCCGAAAGGGGAGTGGTGTCTGCCATAGATCGATGCCGCGGGTCAACGCGAAAATTGCGCTGATGGAGAAGTGCCGCGGGCACCGCTCATCATCACGAGAACCGTATTCGGGTGTATCGCTGCCACATCTCCTCGGCGGCATCGGCGACCCCGATCAAGGCCAGCGCCGAGAGCCAATTCCCTTGCCGATGCGATGCCGCTGCCCGAAGGTGCAATTGCCAAATAGTGGCGATTCCGTGGCGCGCCAGCAGCCGAGCCGCGATTATCTCGGAGAGAGTTTTGTCCCTCATCTTTTTCCAACGTCCGCATCCGCCGCTTCAATTCATCTCACCTCGCCGGCGCGATGGTGAGGGCCCTGACCGGCCGATCGTTGCGGCCGGGATGTGCGAGAACCCCGAGAGTGCGGAAGAGAACCCGGCACCTGGTACCCCACTTGGAACCCAGAGAGCCGATTCAGCCAAAAGTCTTTCACCTATGCTGACCTAATTTTCGATCTGAGCTGTTGAAAAAATTGGCGACCCCGGCAGGATTCGAACCTGCGACCACCCGCTTAGAAGGCGGGTGCTCTATCCGGCTGAGCTACGGGGTCGGCGTGCGCCGCGGAAACGTCCTCTCGGGAGGCGCATTCTCGCACCCCGCGGGCCCTGTCAGCAATCCCCCGGGGCGATCCCCGGGGCGATCCCCGAGGCGATCCCGCCGCGCCGCGGCCGCTCAGCCGCGCACCCGGTCATAGCGGAAATTGTCGGCGTAGCTTTTCGCCTTTGGCGTACGCTGCTGCTCTTCGACAAGGGTGTAGTCGAGACCGTTTTTGCGGGCAAACGCCACCGCCTCGTCAAAGCTGTCAAAGCGCAGCCGGATCTGGTTGAGGGTATCCTCGGCGCTCGCCCAGCCCATCAGCGGGTCGGGGTCGCGCCGGCTCGCCGGCTCGTACTCCAGAACCCATTTGCGGTTGCGCCGCCCAGATTGCATCGCTGTCTTGGTCGGTCTCAAGATCCGCGCCAGCGCCATCATCACCCCTGCGTTGCCAAACCGGCGCGGGGTCCGCGCCGGGTGGTCGGGGCGAGAGGATTCGAACCTCCGACATCCTGCTCCCAAAGCAGGCGCTCTACCAGGCTGAGCCACGCCCCGACGCACGGCCCGGCGGGCTTTTACCGGGTGTGCGCCCAAGGCGCAACAGCGCGTGCAACAGGCCCGCGGAGCCGGCGCGGCTTGCGGGTTATGCCATCTCGCTCAATTGCGCGCGCGCCGCGGCGGACGAGCCGGCCGCCGGATGCTCGGCGGTCTCAAAGGCATCCTCGTCCGCGTTCATCCCCATCAGCTTGCGCAGCATCTCGCGGCCGCGCGACAGGCGCGAGCGCACCGTGCCGATCGGGATGTCGAGAATCGTGGCGACATCCTCATAGCGCATCCCTTCGAGACCGACCAGGAGGATCACCTGGCGCTGCTCCTCGGGCAGGACGGCGATCGCCCGTTCGAGATCGCGCAGTTGCAGCGCGGCGCCGGCGTTGGATTGGACTGTCAGGATCGGCGCCACATCCTCGACGGCGACGCTGACGCCCTCGCGCACCGCGCGGCGGACATCGTTGACATGCTGGTTGTGCAGGATCGTGAAGAGCCAGGCGCGCAGATCGGTGCCGACCTGCCAGAGATGCTGCTTTGCGACAGCGCGCACCAGGCAGCTCTGCACCAGATCGTCGGCGCGCGAGGCGTCGCGGGTCAAAGCGCGGGCATAGCGCCGCAGCCGGGGGATCTCCACTACGAGCAGGCGAGCAAAATCGCTCATCAAGTCTCACCGTTGGATTCTTCCGGTCCCGCTGCATGGAACCGATCGACAGCCGCAATATAGAGCAGCCCTGTAACCCCGGAATGTCAGGCACCTCACAAAAAGGTAACTTATTGTGAGATTTTGTAAGGCGGAGAAACTCCTTATCTCCGGTTTTCAGCCATGTAAACGCAATGACACGCAGCGGCGAGTGCGCGCTGTCCTGCGTGTCCTCGCGGTGAACTCTGGGGTGGACGCAAAGGGGGTTGAGGAACATTCCTCAACCCCCTCGGACAATTGGCTCCCCGGGCCGGACTCGAACCAGCGACCAAGCGGTTAACAGCCGCTCGCTCTACCAACTGAGCTACCGGGGATCAGGGCGCCCCGAACAGACCGGGCGCCTGGAGGCCGGAAGCGGAATCGAACCGCTGTACGAGGATTTGCAGTCCTCTGCATAGCCACTCTGCCATCCGGCCCGATCGCGACGACTTCGACCCGACTTCGACTACTTCGCCCCCGGGGCACCGGCCGCGCCCGAGCGTGCCAATGCCGCACCGTCCCATATAGGCGCGCCGTGCCGCGGGGGTCAAGCGACAGCGGCCGGGCGCGCCAGCTGTTGCCGAAGGCTCTGTCAAGCCATATATTTTTGGTCTGTCGTCCTCCGGCCAGCAAGGGTTGCAAAAACATGGCGCGCGTGACCGTCGAAGATTGCGTTCTCAAGGTCCCCAACCGGTTTGAGCTCGTCCTCCTTGCGGCGCAGCGCGCGCGCGAGTTGACTTCGGGTGTGCCGCTGACGCTCGATCGCGATGACGACAAAAACCCGGTCGTCGCCCTGCGCGAGATCGCCGATGAGACGATCGGCCTTGACCAACTGAAGGGGGCGGTGGTGCGCGGGCTGCAAAAGCAGGTCGAGCTTGACGAACCCGAAGAGGCGCAGGAGATCGAGAACGACACCGCGCTGTTCGGGAGCGCCTCCTTGGGCGAAGACGCGCTCGCCGAGGTTGCAGCCGAAACCGGCGAGGAGGAGGGCGCCGAGGAAGAGGCGCTCGATGAGGAGGAAATCGGGGAGGACGTGCTCTCGGCCGAGGCGCCCGATTTTCCCGAGGAGAGCAACGACACCGGCGAACCGTCCGAGGCGCCCGATTTTCCCGAAGAGCCCGAAGAGAGCCCCGAGGAGAGCAACGACACCGGCGAAGAGCCCTGACCGGCGGCCACGGCCGGCGCGGGTGAGGCGCATGGACAGGCGGCGCCGCGGCGCTCGCGGCGCGGGCTGCGGGAGGAAGGGGAAAACCCTGCCATGATGCGGCAGTTCGAACTGGTCGAACTGGTCAAAGCCTACGATCCGAACGCCGACGAGCGCGCTCTCAACCGGGCCTATGTCTATTCGATGCGGACCCATGGCACGCAACTGCGCGCCTCGGGCGATCCTTATTTTTCGCACCCTGTCGAGGTCGCCGGCGTCCTGGCGCAGATGAAGCTCGACACCGCCTCGATCGTGACCGGGCTGTTGCACGACACGGTCGAGGATACGGTCGCCACCCTCGACGACATCGAGCGCCTGTTCGGCCACGAGATCGCCCGTCTGGTCGATGGCGTCACCAAGCTGTCGCGCATCGAGCTGCAATCGGACCAGACGCGGCAGGCCGAAAATTTCCGCAAGCTTGTCCTCGCCATGTCCGAGGATATCCGCGTGCTGCTGGTCAAGCTCGCCGACCGGCTGCACAACATGCAGACCCTGCATTTTATCGACAGCGCCGAGAAGCGCCGGCGGATCGCGCGCGAGACGATGGACATCTATGCGCCGCTGGCCGAGCGCATCGGCATGCACCGGATGCAGGACGCGCTCGAAGACCTGGCCTTTGCCGAGCTTCATCCCGAGGCGCGCGCCGGGATTCTGGCGCGTCTCGGCTTTCTGCGCGACCGCGGCGCCGGCATCGTGCCGCGGATCATCGCCGAACTCGAACAGAAGCTCAAGGAAGGCGGTCTCGCGACGGCCGCCGCCTCCGGTCGCGAGAAGACGCCCTACGCGATCTGGCACAAGATGCAGCACAAGAACGTCGGGTTCGAGCAACTCTCGGATGTGATGGCGTTCCGCGTGCTGGTGGACGAGGTGGCCGAGTGCTACCACGCGCTCGGCGTCGTCCATTCCGCCTATCACGTGGTTCCCGGCCGCTTCAAGGACTACATCTCGACCCCAAAGCCGAACGATTACCGCTCGCTGCACACCAGCGTGATCGGTCCCGAGCAGCAGCGCATCGAGATCCAGATCCGCACCCGCGAGATGCACGAGGTCGCCGAGCTCGGCGTCGCCGCGCATTGGAGCTACAAGCAGGGGGCCGGCACCACCGAGGGTCCGCAGTACCGCTGGCTGCGCGAATTGCTGGACATTCTCGAACACGCCGCGGGACCCGAGGAATTTCTCGAACATACCAAGCTCGAGATGTTCCAGGATCAGGTGTTCGCCTTCACCCCAAAGGGCGATCTGATCGCCCTGCCGCGCGGGGCGAGCGCGGTCGATTTCGCCTACGCGGTCCATTCGCAGATCGGCGACACCTGCGTCGGGGCCAAGATCAACGGCCGTCTGGTGCCGCTGCGCACCCGGCTATCGAACGGCGACCAGGTCGAGATCGTCACCTCGCGGGCGCAAAAGCCGTCGCCAACCTGGGAACGCTTTGTCGTCACCGGCAAGGCGCGGGCCCGCATCCGGCGTTTTGTCCGCACCCAGCAGCGCGCCCAGTTTCTCGATCTCGGCCGGGCCATCGTGCAAAAGGAGTTCCGCCAGGCGGGCGAGGCGTTTTCCGAACGGCCGCTCGAAGCGGTGCTGAAAACCTTCAACTGCGCCGCCGTCGAGGATCTCTACGTCGCGGTCGGCCAGGGCCTCCATACTGGACGCGCGGTCGTCAATACCGCCTTCCCGCAGCGCCAGGAACCCAAGACCCCGGAGCTCAAGGGCAAGGTCATCCCGCTGGCGCGCGCGCGCAACCGCGCGAGCCGCGGCGAGACGGCGGTGCCGATCCGCGGTCTCATTCCGGGCATGGCCCTGCACTTTGCCGGCTGCTGCCACCCGCTGCCGGGCGACCGCATCGTCGGCATCGTCACCACCGGCAAGGGCGTCACCATCCACACGATCGATTGCGAGACGCTGGAAAATTTCGCCGACACGCCGGAGCGCTGGCTCGATGTCGCCTGGAGCAGCGGCGAGGCCGAGCAGGTTCACGTCGGCCGCATCAATGTCACGATCGCCAACGAACCCGGCAATCTCGGCAGTCTGACCACGGTGATCGGTAAGCAGGGAGGCAACATCAGCAATCTCAAGATCACAAACCGCTCGACGGATTTTTTTGAGATCATGATCGACATCCAGGTCGCCGATGTAAAACACCTGACGACGATCATCGCCGCGCTCCGGGCGACGCCGGTGATCAATTCGGTCGAACGGGCGCGCGGATGAGACCCGGCTGCGCCGGTGCGGCGATTCGCCGATGATCGGTTCGCAGATGAGCGGTTCGTAGATGATTCTGGGCCTCGGCAGCGATCTCGTCGATATCCGCCGCGTTGAAGAGGCCATCGCGCGCTTTGGCGAGCGCTTTCTCGACCGCATTTTCACCCCGGTCGAGCGCGCGAAATGCGACCGCCAGGCGCGCCCGGCGGCCGGCTACGCCCGCCGTTTCGCGGCCAAGGAAGCCGCTGCCAAGGCGCTCGGCACGGGTTTTCGCGCCGGCGTCTACTGGCGCGATCTCGGGGTCGTCAACCTGCCCTCGGGCAAGCCCTCCCTGCGTCTGACCGGCGGCGCCTTGCAGCGGCTCCAGGCGATCACCCCCGCAGGCATGAGAGCGTGCCTCGACCTCACCCTGACCGACGAACCGCCGCTGGCGCAGGCGCTCGTCATCATCAGTGCCGTCCCGGCCCAGGCGGCCTCCTTCTGAGCGCGCCAAAATACCGCCGGCTCTCCGCTTGACTCACCCGGCAGGGGCAGGCTTGATCGCGCCCGACCGAGCTTTCTTTTCTGGCCGATGAACCTGCCTCCTGCCCGCGTGCGAGTGAGAACGAAAAAGTCCGGCGGCGTCCTCGACACGATCAAGACCGTCATCTATGCGGTGGTGATCGCGCTCCTCGTCCGTACTTTCGCTTATGAGCCCTTCAACATTCCCTCGGGGTCGATGATCCCGACATTGCTGGTCGGCGATTATCTCTTCGTCTCAAAATTCTCCTACGGCTACAGCCGGTATTCGCTGCCGTTCGGGCTGCCGCTGTTCTCCGGCCGCATCCTGTTCCACCCGCCGCGGCGGGGCGATGTTGCCGTGTTCCGCCTGCCGACCGATCCGTCGATCGACTATATCAAGAGGATCGTCGGTCTGCCGGGCGACAGTATCCAGGTGAAGCACGCGATCCTCTACATCAACAGCAAGCCCGCCCCGCGCCAGCGCATCGAGGATTATCTCATCCGCGACGGCAACGGGTCGCTGGTCCCGGTGCCCCAATATATCGAGACACTGCCGGACGGGGTGAAGCACCGGATCATCCAGATCCTCGACGGCAACGGGCCGCTCGACAATACCCAGGTCTATCATGTTCCGCCCGGCGATTATTTCGGCATGGGCGACAACCGCGACAATTCGGAAGACAGCCGGGTCCTCTCGCATGTCGGCTACATCCCGGTCGCGAACCTGGTCGGGCGAGCCGACATCGTCTTTTTCTCGACAAACGGCGCGGCGGCGCTCTGGCAATTCTGGAAGTGGCCGATGGCGATCCGCTACGATCGCCTGTTTCACATCATCCACTGAGCGGGGTGCGAGGACGGGCTTGCCGGCAAAGGATCTGGAAGCGGCGATCGGGCATCCCTTCGCCCGGCCCGAATTGATCGAGGAGGCCCTGACCCATTCGAGTGCGCTCGCGGGCGAGCGCCGTGTCGGCCGCCGCGCGGCGCAGCAGCGCGGTCCCGCGAAATGTCCCGGGAAACGTCCCGGGAAACGCGCTTACGAACGGCTCGAATTTCTCGGCGACCGGGTCCTGGGGCTGGTCGTGGCCGATCTGTTGTGGCGTCGCTTTGACAATGAACCCGAGGGCGATCTGACCCGTCGGCACGCCCATCTGGTGTGCCGCGATAGCCTGGCGCGGGTCGCCGAGGCGATCGGGCTGGCCGCGCACGTGATCCTGTCGCCGGCCGAGGCGGCGGCGGGCGCGGCGGCCAATCCCGGCATCCTCGCCGATGTCTGCGAGGCGGTGATCGGCGCCCTTTATCTCGACGGCGGGTTTGACGCCGCCTTCGCCTTTATCCGGCGCTGCTGGGAACCGCTCATCGCCGAGATGACGGGGCCCCCGCGCGACCCCAAGACAACCTTGCAGGAGTGGGCGCAGGCGCGCGGTCTGGCGCGGCCCGATTATGCCCTCGTCGCCACCAGCGGACCCGATCACGCCCGCCGCTTTACGGTCGCCGCCAGCGTCGCCGGCGGCGACCCGGCCCACGCCACCGCCTCCTCCAAGCGTGCCGCCGAGATCCGCGCCGCAGCACTCCTGCTCGACCGTCTTTCAGCCCCGCGCCGCGAAGGCACCGGATGACCGAGGTGACGCCGACCCGCTGCGGCTATGTCGCGCTGTTGGGGCCCCCGAACGCCGGCAAATCGACGCTCTTGAACCGGCTTGTCGGCCGCAAGCTGGCGATCGTCACACCCAGGGCGCAGACGACCCGATCCCGCCTCCTCGGTATCGCGATCGAGGAGCAGACGCAGATCGTCTATGTCGATACCCCCGGCATCTTCGCACCGCGCCGGCGCCTCGACCGGGCGATGGTCCATGCGGCGTGGACGGGGGCGGCGGACGCCGATGAGACCGTGCTTCTCATCGATGCCGCCCGCGGGATCGATCGCGATGTCGAGGGCATTGTCGCGCGTCTCGCGACACGGGGCCGCGCCGCGATCCTGGCGCTCAACAAGATCGACCGGGTGCGCCGCGACAGCCTCCTCGGCCTTGCCGCGGCGCTGACGCGGAGCGGCCGCTTTGACCCGGTCTTTATGATCTCGGCGCTGTCCGGCGACGGCGTCGGCGACCTGCGCCGCCATCTCGCCGGCCGTCTGCCGCCGGGGCCGTGGCTCTTTCCCGAGGACCAGGTGTCGGACGCCCCGGAACGCCTGATCGCGGCGGAGATCACCCGCGAGCAGGTGTTTTTGCAGTTGCACGACGAATTGCCTTACGCCGCCACCGTGGAAACCGAGGGATGGGAAGAAAAGCCCGACGGCAGCGTGCGGATCGATCAGATCCTATACGTGCAGAAGCCGGGCCAGCGCGCCATCGCCCTGGGTGACGGCGGACGCCGGATCAAGGCGATCGGCGCGCGCGCGCGGGGCGAGCTGGAGCGGATGTTCGAGCGCCGCGTCCACCTCTTTCTGTTTGTCAAGGTGCGGCCGGGCTGGGCCGAGGAGCGTGCGCGCTATGCCGCGCTCGGTCTCGATTACGGCGCATGATCGAGTGGCGCGACCGCGGTTTTGTGCTGGCCGCGCGGCGGCACGGCGAGAGCGCGCAGATTGTCGAGTTGTTGACCGGCGAGCACGGCCGCCATTTGGGGCTGGTGCGCGGCGGGCAATCGCCAAAATGGCGCGGCGTCCTGCAGCCCGGCAACGAGATCGCCGCTCTCTGGCGCGGGCGTCTTGCCGAGCATCTCGGCACCTTCACCTGCGAGCCGGTGCGCGCCCATGCCGCGCGCCTTCTCGACGACCCCGACCGGCTCGCCGGTCTTGCCGCAGCAACGGCGCTGCTCTCGGCCACCCTGCCCGAGCGCGAGCCGCACGGCGATGTCTTTGCCGGTTTTGCCGCGCTGATCGCGGCGCTCGATTCGGCACCCGGCTGGCCGGCGCACTATGTCCTCTGGGAACGCGACCTCCTGGCGGCGCTCGGCTTTGGTCTCGACCTGTCGCGCTGTGCGGCGACCGGCGCCGCCGACGATCTCGTCTATGTCTCGCCCAGAACCGGGCGCGCCGTATCGCGCGCGGCGGGGCGGCCGTATCACGACAAGCTGTTGCCGCTGCCGGCGTTTCTGTGGCGCAAGGCGCCTGCTTCCGCAGCCGATCTGGCGCACGGTCTCGATCTGACCGGATATTTTCTGCTGCGCCATCTGCTCTTGCCAACGCAGCGCGCGTTGCCGCCGGCGCGCGCGCGCCTGTTGTCCCGCCTCAAGGATGGACATGCAGCTGCTAGGATGCAGACGTGAACAGGATGGGAGCATAGGGTTCAGGTCATGCCCGACGACATCGCCCCGGCCGGCGAGATCCGCCCCGTCGCTTTTGCCGACGCGCTTGGCGAGCGCTATCTGTCCTATGCGCTTTCGACGATCGTGGCGCGCTCGCTGCCGGATGTGCGCGACGGGCTGAAGCCGGTGCATCGCCGCATCCTGCACGCGATGCACGAACTGCGCCTCGATCCCGGCGCCGGTTACAAGAAATGCGCCCGCGTCGTCGGTGATGTGATCGGCAAGTTTCATCCGCACGGCGAACTGGCCGTCTATGAGGCGCTGGTACGGCTCGCCCAGGATTTCTCGCAACGCTACCCGCTGGTTGACGGCCAGGGCAATTTTGGCAATGTCGATGGCGATAACGCCGCGGCGATGCGCTACACCGAAAGCCGGCTGTCGGCGGTCGCCCGCGCCATGCTCGACGGCCTCACCGAGGACGCGGTCGATTTCCGCCCGACCTATGACGGCGAGGACCGCGAGCCGGTCGTTCTGCCGGCGTGTTTCCCAAACCTGTTGGCCAACGGCGCCGCTGGGATCGCGGTCGGCATGGCGACCAGCATCCCGCCGCATAATGTCGGCGAGCTGTGCGCTGCGCTCCTCCATCTGATCGCCCACCCGAACGCCGCCGCCGGCGATCTTTTCGCCCATGTGCCGGGGCCGGATTTCCCGACCGGCGGGGTGCTGGTCGAACCGGCGGAGAGCATCCGCGCGGCTTACGAGAGCGGGCGCGGCAGTTTCCGGCTGCGCGCGCGCTGGACAAAGGAGGTTCAGGGCCACGGCCTCTATCGCATCGTCGTGACCGAGATCCCCTTTCAGGTGCCAAAGGGCCGGCTGATCGAGAAGATCGCCGCGCTGATCGAGGAGAAAAAGCTGCCGCTGCTCGCCGATATCCGCGACGAATCGAGCGAAGCGATCCGGCTTCTTCTCGAACCCAGGACCCGCAATGTCGATGCCGAACTGTTGATGGAGCAGCTTTTCCGGCTGACCGATCTGGAAACCCGCGTGCCGCTCAATCTCAATGTCCTCGACGCCGCCGGCGTGCCGCGGGTGATGACCCTGAAGGAGGCGCTCCAGGCCTTTCTCGACCATCGCCGCGCGGTGTTAACGCGGCAGAGCCGTCATCGCCTCGCCGCGCTCGCCCGCCGCATCGAGATTCTGGAAGGCCAGATTGTCGTTTATCTCAACCTGGACGAAGTCATCCGGGTGATCCGCGAGGCCGACGATCCGAAGGCCGAAATCATGGCGCGCTGGGGTCTCAGCGAGGTCCAGGCCGAGGCGATCCTCAACCTGCGGCTGCGCGCGTTGCGCCGCCTTGAGGAGATCGCGATCCGCAGGGAATTGAAAGGACTGTCCCGCGAGCAGAGCGGGCTTGCGGCGCTTCTGGCCAGCGAACGGCGGCAGTGGCGGGCGGTGGCAAAAGAGATCGGCGAGATCGCTGCGCGGTTTGGCGGCGACACTCCGCTCGGCCGCCGCCGCACCGCGCTCGCGGCCGCCCCGGAGATCGTCGAGCTGCCGGCCGAGGCGCTGATCGAACGCGAGCCGGTGACGGTCCTGCTGTCGGAGAAGGGCTGGGTGCGCCTCGTCAAAGGGCACAATGTTTCGGCTGCCGAGCAGAAATACAAGGAAGGCGACGGGCCGCGCTTTGCCGTCGCGGCGGAGACCACCGACCGGCTCGTCGTCTTTGCCACCAACGGCCGCTTTTATACGATCCCGGTCGAGCGCGTGCCGGGTGGGCGCGGCCACGGCGAACCGCTGCGCCTGATGATCGATCTGCCAAACGGGCATGATGTCGCCGCGCTGTTCCCGCACCGGCCGGGTCTCGATTATCTTGTCGCCGCCAGCGACGGGCGCGGCTTTGTCGTGACCGCGGAAGAGGCGCTGGCCCAGACCCGCGCCGGCAAGCAGGTGCTGGTGCCCGCGGAGGGTGCCCGCGCGCACGCCTGTGTCCCGGCCGAAGGCGACGCCGCCGCTCTTGTCGGCGAGAACCGCCGTTTGCTGGTCATCGATCTCGCCGAGATCCCGACACTGGCGCGCGGTCGCGGTGTCATCCTGCAACGCTACCGCGCGGGCGGCCTTGCCGATTGCAAGATTTTTTCTCTCGCCGAGGGTCTCACCTGGCGTCAGGGCGAGAGCCGGGTGCGTACCGAGATTGATCTGGCTCCCTGGCGCGGCCCACGCGGCGGCGCCGGCCGTCCGGTCCCCAATGGCTTCCCGCGCAGCAACCGATTCGGGTAATCAAGAACTTCCGAAACTGGCGCAGCATGCTGCCTTGGGAAAACCTCATTACGGGAGTTCTCCCAGGACATCCGGCGAGCAAACAGGGTAACATATACCTCGTCAACACTTTCCAGGGGGTGTCCACATGGGCGGGATTGCAGACCGTGAGATGATCATCATGGGGAGGCCATACATTCGGACATTGCACAGCACGCGATCCGCCCCGAGATACTGGACGTTTTTCGCGAGGGCGGCCTCCGCCATAAGGAGGGTCGAGAGCGCCAGAATTATCAAAATGCGTTCGGCAGATTGATTAGGGCCTGTTAGCGCTTGAGATCTATATCCATATTGTAGAGATGACAGAAGAGCATGGAAATCCGGTTTTCACGGACGCGACATGGGCGCTTTGGGAGCCGCTGATCGAAGAGGTG